>CALEOQ010000079.1 GCA_937910255.1 uncultured Caulobacteraceae bacterium
GGAAGTTCCCAGAGGCAACCGGATGTGGATGGCATGTGGAGAGCGAGCAGGGGTCAATGGGAGACAGGTGTGAGTGTGGATGGGATGGGAAGGAGGACGACCTCAACAGCCGCAGCCTGGCGGCCGCCACCACCCTGGATCTGCGGGCCGCGTGGCGCATGGGCGGCGACGCTGAGATCTACCTGGCTGCAGACAATCTGCTGGACGCCGAGGTGGAGGCCCAGGTGGCGGGCGACGGCCTCCTGACCCTGGGCGCCCCTCGAGTGATCCGGGTCGGCTACAGCCTGCGCCGGTGACGCGGGCTTCTCGTCTCTTTGTTGAGCCTGTGGGCCAGACCGGCGATGCGGTCCGTCAGTGAGGGGAAGGCAAAGCAAAGCGCGGGCGCGCTAGGCCACCCCGCATGCCAATGATAGGATTTAACGCCCGTTTCGCCGCGGGCGATGAGTCCTATGTTTGGAAATCTGCGCCCATGCCGCGTATCTACTCAGCCGTCCTTGCGCTCGCCGCCCTCATGTTAAGCGGTGTCCTGACGGGACAGGCCCAGGCTCAATCCATAGTCATCTCGGGTGTAGAAATACTCGAATTCGACGGGGTGGACGTGGCGCGTCGCGCCGACGGGACGGTCTGGATCGATGGCGACCGCATCGTGGCGGCGGCGGCGGCCGATGGCGAACCGCCCCAAACCGTGATCGATGGCCGCGGGCTCTATCTGATGCGCGGCCTGACCGACATGCATGTGCACCTGTGGGACCAGGTGGAGCTCGGCGCCTATCTGGCCCATGGCGTCACCCAGATCCGAAACCTCTCGGGCATGCCGTTCCACCTGCGCCTCGCCCAGGAGATCGAGTCCGGGGCGGTGGTCGGCCCACGGCTCGTCACCTCCGGTCCGATTCTCAACAGCGCGGGCGCGAACTTTCAGATCATCCACGAACGGGTGGAGACCGCAGACGAGGCGCGCGCGGCCGTGCGTCGCCAGCATGCGGCCGGATTTCGCACCCTCAAGGTCTATTCGAACCTCTCACGAGAGGCCTATGAGGCGATCCGCGACGAGTCCCGTGACCTGGGCATGGGTATGATGGGCCATTCGCCCGAGGGCCGGCGCGGCCCTGGCGTCCCTGCCCACGCCCCGTTCGACATCGCTTTTGAGGAACTGCTGGACGACGGCTTCGTCACGTTCGAGCACGTCGAGACCATCGCCTGGCATGGGCTGAGCGGTCGCCGAGACCTGGAGGCCATGAGGGGGCTGGCGGCGCGGCTGGCGGCGTCAAAGGCTGTGGTCGATCCGACCCTGGTCGCCTTCTACAATTTGCTGCGGGTCGCCGAGACGAAGGGTGAATTCGTCAATGGGCCCGACATGCAGTTGCTCAATCCCCTGGTCGTCGCCCAGGAGGCGCCGAACTATGCCCGTTGGGCGGCCGAGGACGTTGAGGCGGCCCGCGCGGACTTCGCCTTCTACCAGGCCGCCACCGCCGCGCTGCACGAGGCCGGCGTCCGCCTGGTCGCCGGCAGCGACTCCGGCATCTTCGCCAATGCGCCGGGTGTCTCCCTGATCGATGAGCTGGACCTGATGATCTCGGCCGGACTGACGCCGGCCCAGGCCCTGGGCGCGGCCACGGCAAACGCGGCGCTGACGCTTGAGGCCGACGACAGCGGCGGTCTGGTTCGGCCGGGGATGCGGGCCGACCTCATCCTGCTCGATGCAGACCCGACAAAGGACATCGGCGCCCTGCGCCGCCCCGTGGCGGTGATCGCCGCGGGCAGGCTTCAGGATCGTGAGGCGCTCGATGCGATGCTTGGCGCCGCACGCGCACCTGACATGACTCGGACGATCACCAATCTGACCGAGGGCCTGACGGCTCAGGGGGTGGATCCGTCAGCGGTGCTGGCCCCCTGAAACCGGCGCGTCTGAGCCGCTCGGACGTCCGCCTAGCCCTAGGTGGACCCGCCTTCCGCGGCGGCCATGTCGGCGGCGGCCTTGGCCATCATCTTCTGGAACACGCCGCTGCGGATCAGTTCGCGCCGTTCCTCCAGCCCCCGGTGCAGCTCTTCCAGCACCTTGGCGGCGGGCGCCTGTTGCTGGATGGCGGCCCAGTAGGCGGCGACCTTCGGTGTGGAGGGGACGGGATTGTCCATGCCCACCGACGGCAGGACGTTCTCCACCAGGAAGAGCCCCGGCACGATGGCGCAGTCGGCCAGGGTCAGGCGGCCTGAGCAGGCGAAGCCGTCTTCGCCGATCAACTTGTCCAGGGCCTTGATGTTGCGCACCACCTGGCCGCCCAGCAGATCGACAATCCCCTGGTTGCGGGTGTCAGCCCGCGACTGGGGCGAGAGCATGAACATGTTGTTCATGATGTAGATGTCGCCGATGCGGGCCAGGGTGCGGATCTGGGCGGTCTCCCGCGGGGTGGCCCCCAGCATCGAGGGCTCAGGATAGCGTTCCTCAAGATACTCGGCGATGACCTCGGACTCCGCCATGGGCTCGCCATCGCCCTCCAGCACCGGGATGCGGCCGATGGGATAGTCTTTGCGGAACTGCGGCGTGCCGAAGGTGGCCGGCCGCGCGATCTCGATGTCGGTGATGCCCTTGGCGTAGATCTGCATCCGGACCCGCGCGGAATAGGGGCTCAGGTCTCCGGAATAGAGCGTCAGCGACATGGTGGTCTCCCTGGGGGCCGCTCCGAAATCCGGCGGCCGGCTTTTGACCCATCCTGCCGGACGTCGCGGCGGCTTGTCACGGACTCTTGGCGCCCTTCCGTCCCTTGGGCGTCTCATCCTCGGGCTTCACCTGGGCCGCCCGCTCCAGAAAGCGGATGACCGAGAGCTCGAAGGCCCTGGGCGTCGCGGCTGCCCTGAGCGGCAGTTCGCCCCCCTCATAGGCCGCCAGCACCAGCGGATGGATATAGGCCCGGCGGCAGACGGCCGGGGTGTTGCCCAACAGGCCGGCCACGGCCTTGATGCAGGTGTTCAGGTTGCGCTTGGTCTCGGTCTTGGTTCCACAACCGCCGTGTTCCACCAGGGCGCGGGCGGCCGAGACGGTGGCCGCCCAGGTGCGGAAGTCCTTCGCGCTCACCTCCAGGCCCGTGGCCTCGCGGATGTAGGCGTTCACGTCGGAGGATTCGACGGCGTGGCGTTCGCCGTCCGCGTCCAGGTACTGGAACAGCCGCTGGCCGGGCAGGTCCTGGCAGGACTTGACCACGCGGGCCAGGCGGCGGTCCTGAAAGGCCGTCTCGTGCTGTTTGCCGGACTTGCCGCGGAAGGCGAAGGTGACGCCTCGGGTGCTGATCTTCGCATGCCTGTCGCGAAGGGTGGTGAGGCCGAAACTCTTGTTGGTGCGGGCATATTCGTCGTTGCCGACCCGGATCAGCGTCACCTCCAGCAGCCGGATGACGGCGGCCAACACCTTTTCCCGCGGCAGGCCGCGGCGGGCGAGGTCGGCCTCCACCTGCTTGCGCAGGCGCGGCAGGGTGCGGCCGAAGGCGGCCACCCGCTCGAACTTGGCCAGGTCGCGGGTTTCACGCCAGCGGTCGTGATAGCGATACTGCCGCCGGCCCCTCTGGTCGCGGCCGGTGGCCTGGATATGGCCGCGGGGGCTCGCGCAGATCCACACATCGGTCCAGGCCGGAGGGATCACCAGGGCCTGGATGCGGGCCAGGGTGGTCTCGTCCTTCACCGGCGCGCCCTTGGCGTCCAGATAGGAAAAGCCACCCTCTCCACGGCGCCGGGAGATGCCAGGATCGTCCGGATTGACATAGGTCAGGCCAGCGGCGCGGGTTTCGGACTTGAGTTCGGCGATGTCGCGCGGCATGCGGCGGATTCCTCACAGGCCGGGCGCCCGGCGCGGCGAGCAACGTGGTAGGAACCACGCCGGTTCCTCCTTCCCTTCGCCGGTGCGCCTTGAACTATCGCCACGCCTTCCACGCCGGAAACTTCGCCGATCTGGTCAAGCATGCCGCCCTGCTGCAATGGCTGACCGTATTGCAGACCGACGCCGGCCCGCTGCGGATCATCGACACCCATGCCGGGTCTGGCCTCTACGACCTGCGCGGTCCACAGGCCCAGCGCTCGGGCGAGGCCCAGGCGGGCGTCATGCGGATGATGGGGGCGAGCGACCTTCCCCTCGCGCTCGATGGTCTGGCCCAGGCCGTCACAGCGGCCAATGACGGCTCAGCCGAGCCCTGGCTCTACCCCGGCTCGCCCTGGCTGATCGCCCGAGCCCTGCGGCCCGGCGACACCTATGTCGCGTGCGAGATGCAGCCACAGGAGCATGCGCGGCTCACGGAAATTGTGGGCGACAGGCCGGGCGTCAGCACCTTGTGCGGCGATGGCTTCGCCCAGGCCGCAACCGCGCTGCGTCCCAAGGGCCGCGATCTGGTGCTGATCGATCCGCCCTTTGAGAAGGCCGATGACTACGACCGGATCGCCGTCCTGGCGAGCGAGGCCCTGGCCCAGGCGCCCCAGACCCGCTTCCTGATCTGGCTGCCGCTGAAGGACCTGGAGACCTTCGACGCCTTCCTGCGCGACCTGGAGGACGCCTGCGAGCCGGCCCCCATGCTGGTCGTCGAGGCCAGGATGCGGCCGCTGGGCGACCCGATGAAGATGAACGGCTGCGCCCTGGTTCTGATCAATGCGCCCGGCGGCCTGGAGCCGCAGCTTCAGGCGGCCGCCGACTGGGTCACCGCAGGGGAAGCCGGCGGTCAGGCCCGGGTCTGGTCCCTCGGCTGAGGCCTGGAATCGGCGGGGCGGCGGGCCTATGGGTCAGTCTCGGGTCACGGGGGACGGGTTGATCAAGCGGCTCTTCGACATGGTAGCGGCGCTGGCCGGGCTGATGGTCCTGTGGCCGGTGTTGCTGATGATCGCCGTCGCGGTGCGGCTGGATTCGCCGGGTCCGGCGATCCACTGGTCGCGGCGGGTGGGTCGCGACAACCAGATCTTCCTGATGCCCAAGTTTCGCAGCATGCGGATCGATACGCCCGATGTCGCGACGCACCTGCTGGACGACCCGCAGCAGTGGATCACGCCGCTCGGCCGCATGCTCCGGCGGACCAGCCTGGACGAGTTCCCCCAGCTCTGGAGCGTGCTGGTCGGCCAGATGAGCCTGGTGGGGCCGCGCCCGGCCCTGTTCAACCAGGACGACCTGGTGGCCCTGCGCACCGAGGTCGGCGTGCATCGTCTACGCCCCGGCGTCACGGGATGGGCGCAGATCAATGGCCGCGACGACCTGCCCATCGCTGAAAAGGTGCGGTTCGACGCCGACTACATGGCCCGGCAAAACCTGGTCCTCGACATCCGGATCATCCTGATCACCCTTCGCGCAGCGGTTGCGGCGAAGGGGGTTTCGCACTGAGGGGAGACCGAAGGGGATCTGGTGCGTTGTTGCTGACGCCTCTGTAGCCTCCCCTTGCCCCGTCCGAACCGCAGTAACCCCCTTGGCCCCCGGCTAACCAGGCTCCGTGAGCGCAGCGGCGCCCACGCGGCGGCGCTTCGCGCCTGGGCCACCGAGGTCCGCCAGCGTTCCGCCACCCCTGAGGCGCGCCGCAGCCAGAAGCGCGGCCTGGCGATCTTCGGTTCGGTGATCGGCGGGCTGGTCCTGGTCATGGCCCTGTTTCTGCTGCTGTTCGACTGGAACCTGTTGCGCGGCCCCATCGGCGCCTTCGCCTCGGCGCGGACCGGGCGCGAGGTGATCCTGGCCGGCGACCTGGAGGCCAAACCCTGGTCGCTGAAGCCCACGGCCACAATCAACGGCCTGAGCATCGGCGATCCCGAATGGGCCGGCGACGGCAAGACCATCGAGATCGAGCGTCTGACCATCCAGATGGAAATCCTGCCGCTCTTCCGGGGCCGCACGATCCTTAGCCGCCTGGAGGCGACGCGGCCCGTCGTCCGTCTGCGGCGCGCCGCTGACGGGCGGACGACCTGGGACTTTTCCAAGGACGATGGCCGCGAGAGCGAGCCTCTGGACCTGCCGGCCATCCGCCGTTTCATCATCGAGGATGGCCACATCGAGATGCGCGACGAACAGCGCGGCATCCGGTTTTCCGGTACGGTGGCGGCCCGGGAGATCCGCGGCGGCGATGGCGGCTTCCGGCTGGCCGGCGACGGCGAGCTGAACCGCGAGGCCTTCCGCCTGAGGGTTGAGGGCGGCCCGCTGATCAATATCGATCCCGGCGAGCCCTATCCCTTCAATGTCGATATCCGGGCCGGCGCCACGCGGGTGACCGCCAAGGGCGCCCTGCCTGAACCGTTCGATCTTGGCCGGTTTGGTCTCGACCTGACGGCTGAAGGCCCCGACCTTTCGGACCTGTATGGCCTGACGGGCCTGGCTCTCCCCAACACGCCGCCCTACCGCCTGTCTGGGCGTCTGGTGCGCGAGGGACAGATCTATCGGCTCGACGGCCTGGGCGGCCGGCTGGGAGACAGCGATCTGGCCGGCGACATCCGCGTGGATGTGAGCGGCGAGCGCCCCGTCCTGTCGGCAGACCTCCGGTCCAAGCTGCTGGACTTCGACGACCTCGCCACCGTGTTCGGCGGCGCGCCGTCGACGGGTGAGGGGGAGACGGTGTCCGACCGGCAGATGGCGGTGGCCCAGCAGCTGCGCGCCGAGCGGCGCATCTTCCCGGACTCGACCCTGCAGGTCGAGCGCATCCGGGCCATGGACGCCGAGCTGACCTATCGCGCGGACGCCATCGAGGCGCCCCAGCTGCCTTTGCGCGGCGCGCGGGTGCATCTGACCCTGAAGGCCGGCGTTCTGCACGCCGACGAGGTGGTCTTCTCCCTGCCGCAGGGCACCTTCGCCGGCCAGATCAAGCTCGACGCCCGGCAAGACACCCCGGTGACGGAGCTGGACATGCGCCTCAGTGGCGCGCGCCTGGAACAACTGCTGCCGGTCGCCGACGGCGGGATTGCGCCGCTCAGCGGCGCCCTTGTCGGCCGGGTGAAGCTGCGCGGCGCCGGGGCCTCGGTCCACCGGACCATGGCCGACGCCGATGGCGACGTGCTGCTGGTGGTCCCGCAGGGCGAGATCCGCGAAGCCTTCGCCGAGCTGATCGGCATCAACGTCACCCGAGGCCTGGGCCTCCTGCTCGCCGACGACCAGAGCAAGACGCCGGTGCGGTGCGCCGTCGCCCATTTCCGCGCCCGCGACGGGGTGCTGAGGTCCAATCAGATCGTCTTCGACACCGAGCCGGTGATCGGCCGCGGGGAAGGGGAGATCGATCTGGGCCGCGAGCGCCTCGACCTGCGCCTGGACGGCGAGGCCAAGGAGCCGCGGCTGGTTCGCCTCCTGGCGCCGGTGACTGTCAGTGGACCGATGCTGTCGCCCAAGGTCGGGGTCGAGGCCGGCGGCGCGATCGCCCAGGGCGGCGTCGCCGTCGCCCTGGCCGCCATCGCCGCCCCGCTGGCGGCGCTGCTGCCCTTCGTGGATCCGGGCCTGGGCGAGGACGCCGCCTGTGGCGCCCTGATCGCCGAGGCCCAGCGTCGCGGCGCGCCGGCCAATTGACGGCGCGCCGCCATGGCCCTCAATGTCGACTCAGAGTTCACGGTCGGGGATTGACCAGATGATGTTGCGAAACGCCCGGCGAGGTTTGGTCGTGGGCCTGGGGCTTTACGCCAGTGTGGCGCTTTCCGGGGCGGCTCTGGCGCAGGGCGACGCCGCCGAAAAGGCCGTCAGCGCCCGTCAGGCCGGGTTCAAGCAGATCGGCTCCAGCTTCAAGGCGATCAATGACGAGCTGAAGCGCGGCAAGCCGGACATGGCCGCCGTCGCGACGGCGGCCACCCGGCTGGAAACCCACGCCGCCCAGGTTCCCACCTGGTTCCCCCGGGGCAGCGGCGCGGAGTCCGGCGCCAAGACCGCCGCCAGGGCCGAGGTCTGGCGCGACGCCGCGGGCTTCGCTGACCCCGCGGCCAATCTGCGGGCGCAGACCGCCCGGCTCGCCGCCCTGCCGTCCGCTGCCGCTGTCGCGGCCTCCCGCACGCCCGCGGTCCACGCCC
>CALEOQ010000080.1 GCA_937910255.1 uncultured Caulobacteraceae bacterium
GAGCAGAAGCGGGCATACGAGCTTACGACGTTACTGGAGTTCAGACGTGTGCTCTTCCGATCTCCCGCTACCAGGGTGGCCACATAGCCCCGCGCCCGCTGGATCAGCCGTCGGCCCCCGGCCGGCAGGTCATAGGCGACCTTGGGCGCCTCCAGGGTCAGGTTGGCGTAGTCGATGATATTGAGATCGGCCCGGTAGCCGGGCGCAATGACCCCGCGGTCGTACAGGCCCACGGCCCGGGCGGTGTCCCGGGTCTGCATCCGCACCATGGCCTCCAGATCGAACCGCGGCCCCCGGGTGCGGTCCCGGGTCCAGTGGGTGAGGTTGGAGGTGGGAAACGACCCGTCGCAGATCATGCCCACATGGGCGCCGCCGTCCGACAGGCCCGGCACCGCGTCGGGATGGCCCAGCATCTCGTAGCTGGGGGCGAGCGAGCCCTCGGCATAGTTGAGGAAGGGCAGGTAGAGCATCCCCCGGCCGTCATTGGACAACAGGTGGTCCAGGGCCACGACCTCGGGCTTCACCCCGCGGGCCAGCGCCAGGGCGGCGATGGTCTTGCGAGGGCCGGGCTCGTAGTCCGGGGTCTCGTCCATCAGATACATGTTGGCCCAGTTGCGGGGCGTGGATGCGGCGAAACCATGCTCGGCGGTGGTGGCCTCGGCCAGCAGGGCCTCGCGCACCAGGGGATCGCGCAGCCGGGCGACGCGCTCGGCCAAAGGCAGGCCCGCCATGGCCCGATAGGTCGGGTGGTGGGAGAAGGGATTCAGCGTCAGTTCGAAGCCGAACAGGATGCCCACCGGCCGGCCGCAGACCTGGGCCTTCATGGGCAGGCCGGCCTCGGTGGCCTCGGTCAGGGCGTCCAGCAGCAGGCGCCAGGCCTGGGGCGCCTTGGGGGCTTGAGTCAGCGAGAACGACAGGGGCCGGCCCGACGCCTCGACGATCCGCCGCAGCATGGCGAACTCGGCCTGCGGGTCGGCGAAATCGGAGACCACCTGCAGCACGCCCTTGCCGGCCCGGGCCAGGCCCAGGGCGATGCCGGTCAGCTCGTCCTCGCCGGCCGTCAGGGTGGGCGTCGGCTGGCCGTCGCTGGTGCGGTGGTTCAGCGTGCGCGAGGTGGAGAAGCCCAGCGCGCCGGCGGCCACCGCCTGCTCCGCCAGGCTCGCCATGGCGGCGATATCCTCGGCCGTGGCCGGCTCGCGATTGGCGCCGCGCTCGCCCATGACGAAGACCCGCAGGGCCGCGTGCGGCAGCTGGGCGGCGATGTCCACGTCGAAGGTCCGCCGCGACAGGGCGTCAAGATAGTCGGGGAAGCTCTCCCAGTTCCAGGCCAGGCCCTTTGTCAGGACGGGGAAGGGAATATCCTCCACCCCCTCCATCAGGCGGATCAGGCGGTCGTGGTCGGCGGGCCGGCAGGGGGCGAAGCCCACCCCGCAATTGCCCATGACCACGCTGGTCACCCCGTGCCAGGAGGACGGCTGCATGTGCGCATCCCAGGTGGCCTGGCCGTCATAATGGGTGTGGATGTCGACAAAGCCCGGGGTGACCAGAAGGCCCTTGGCGTCGATCTCCTCGGCGCCCCGGCCGCGGACCTCGCCGACGGCGGCGATCCGCCCGTCCTTGATCGCCACATCGGCCTCATAGGTGGCCGCGCCCGTGCCATCGGCCAGGGTCCCGCCGCGCACGACGAGGTCATATGCCCGTTCCAAAATCGCCGCCTCCCTGGCGTCTGGCAGGTCTTGTCGCCTGCCGTTTTCCCGATTAGCGCCCCGCAGCGGCCCCTGCGTCAAGGTCGGAAGACGCCGTGACAAGCGCTCAGGGGGCGCTATATCTGAACGGATATACTGCCCGCCTGGACGCCCCATGCCTGCGACCCTCACTCGACTGGACGTGCTCACCGGCCTGGCGGCGACCCTCGCCGGCGTCGGCCTGGCGCCCTCAGCGCGCGCCCAGGCCGGGCCCGTGATCGCGGCGGCGGCCAGCCTGCAGTCCGTCCTGCCGCAGATTGTCGAGGCCTTCCGCGCCCAGGGGGGCGGCCCGGTTCGGGTGGTCTTCGGCTCCTCGGGCGCCTTCACCACCCAGATCGAGCAGGGCGCGCCGTTCGAACTCTTCCTGTCGGCCGATCGGCCCTATGTGGAGCGCCTGGCCGACAAGGGGCTCACCCAGGACCGGGGCGTCCTCTATGCCGAAGGGCGCATCGCCCTGTTCGTCCCCCGGGGCTCGCCCCTCAAGGTCGACGGCCAGCTCAAGGACCTCGCCGCCGCCCTGAAGGACGGCCGTTTGCGCCGGTTCGCCATCGCCAGTCCCGCGCACGCCCCCTATGGCCGCGCGGCGCGCCAGGCCCTGGTCCATGCGGGCCTGTGGCGCCCGATTCAGCCCCGCCTGGTCCTGGGGGAAAATGTCGCCCAGGCCGCCCAGTTCGCCAGCACGGGGGCAGCCCAGGGGGGCCTGATCGCCTATTCCCTGGCCCTCGCCCCCGAACTCGCCCCCCGGGGCCGCTCGGCCCTCGTGCCCGGGGACTGGCATCAGCCGCTGGATCAGCAGATGGTCCTGCTCAAGGCCGCGGGCCCTGTGGCCAGGTCCTTCTACGCCTTCCTCCAGGGCCCCACGGCCCGGGCGGCCTTCGACCGCTATGGCTTTGTCCTGCCGGCCCGGCGCCTGCGCTGATGGACTGGCCGGCGCTGATCCTGTCGCTGAAGCTGGCCGGGGCCACCACCCTGGTCCTGCTGCCCCTCGGCGTCATCCTCGGGCGGCTGCTGGCCTTTCATGATTTCCGCGGCAAGCGGTGGGTCGAGGCCGCCATCACCCTGCCGCTGGTCCTGCCGCCCACCGTGCTCGGCTACTACCTGCTGATCGCGCTGGGCGTCGCCAGCCCGCTGGGCCAGGCCTGGCAGACCCTGACCGGCCAGACCCTGGTGTTCAGCTTTTCGGGCCTGTTGATCGCCTCGGTGGTGTTCAACCTGCCCTTCGCCATCCAGCCCCTGCAGCGGGCTTTCGAGGGGGTCGGCCAGGACCTGCGCCAGGCCGCCTGGGTCGGCGGGCTGTCAGGGTGGAAGACCTTCCGCAAGGTGGAGCTGCCGCTGGCCTGGCCGGGCCTGCTCAGCGCGCTGGTCCTGACCTTCACCCATACGCTGGGCGAGTTCGGCGTGGTGCTGATGGTCGGCGGCGCCATCCCCGGCGAGACCCGCACCATCGCCATCAGCATCTATGACCGGGTGCAGGCCTTCGACACCGCCGGCGCCGGGATCATGTCGGCCTTCCTGCTGCTCTCGGCCTTCCTGGCCATCGCCGTGGTCTATGGGGTGGGCGCGCGGGCGGTGCGCCTGCGTGGCTGAGATCGCCGACGCCTCAGGGGCGGGCCTGCACGTGCGGCTGGCCCAGGCCGGGCCGATCCCGCTGGCCGTGGAGCTCGCCTGTCGGCCCGGCGAGCTCCACGCCATCGTCGGACCCTCCGGCGCCGGCAAGACCACCCTGCTCAAGGCCATCGCCGGCCTCTACCAGCCACGGGAGGGTCGGATCACATGCGGCCCGTCGGTCTGGTTCGACGCCGCGGCCGGGACCTGGCTCGCCCCCCAGGCCCGGCGGGTCGGCCTGGTCTTCCAGGCCTATGCGCTCTTCCCGCACATGAGCGCCCAGTCCAATGTGGAGACCAGTCTGGCGTCGCAGCCTCGGGCTGAGCGGGCCGCCAGGGCCCTGGCCCTGCTGACCCAGATGGGTCTGGCCGACAAGGCCCATCGCCGCCCGGCCGACCTGTCCGGCGGCGAGCAGCAGCGGGTGGCCCTGGCCCGCGCCCTGGCGCGGACCCCCGACGTCCTGCTGCTGGACGAGCCGTTCGCCGCGGTGGACCGGCGCACGCGCCGGCGGCTGCAACAGGACCTGCAGGACCTGCGGCGGACCCTGCAGGTCCCCATCCTGCTGGTCACCCACGACCTGGACGAGGCCTGCGCCCTGGCCGACCAGATGAGCGTGCTGCATGAGGGTCAGGTGCTGCAGACCGGCGCCCCGGACGAGGTGATGGCCCGACCGGCCAGCCCCCTGGTGGCCGATCTTCTCGACCTGACCCCCGGCTGAGCCCTCAGTCGCCTGCGGGGCGCAGCACGGCCTCGAGGGCGGCCAGATCCTCGGCCGCGGCCTGAGCGGTCTTGGCCTGCAGGGCGCGATAGCGGCGCACAATGGTCTCGCCGAACGGGGTCAGGGTGGCGGCCCCGCCGCCGCGACCGCCCATCTGGGTCATCACCACCGGCTCGACGAACATGTGGTTGAGCGCGTCGATCAGCAGCCAGGCCCGCCGATAGCTCATGCCCATGGCCCGGCCGGCCGCGGCGATGGAGCCGTGCGCACGCACCTGCTCCAGCAGGTCGACCTTGCCGGGACCCAGGCGCTCGCCATTGGCGAAGTCGAATTTCAGGCTGATCTGGGTCACGGGCGAAGGTCCAGCGGGGTGGGCGGGAATGCTCGCCCGGCCTCGGCGCCGGGGCAAGGGTGGCGTGGCGCGGAACCCGCCCCTCCGGCCCGCCGTTTTACCGTCCAATGACGGCGCTGCGGCGCCCTATCGCCTGGAGCACAGAACGTGGCCGTGAGAGCCTTCTTCCTGTTGGTCGCCCTCGTCGCGGTGGTGATCGGTTTCGCCCTCCCCACCCCGGGAGAGCGCGGCGACCACCATCAGACGGCGCAGGTCGCCACCCTGGACTTGAACTGACGCCCCGGGTCTAGCGCCTCAGCCGCCTTCCCGGGGCATGGCGTCGGCCTTGCCCGCGCAGCCTGAAAGGGTCTCGTCCCCCACCTGCACCCGGGCCTGATAGACATAGGTCAGGTCTGACATCCCGTCCGAACAGGCCTCCTCCCACAGGGTGACCACCAGCTCGTCGCCGTCGGCGGTGGGCGTGCGCCAGATGGCCCGCTCGCCGTCCAGGGTCGGGCCGGGATTGGGGCCCTTGGACGAGGGCTGGTCCATCCGTTCCAGGGTGATTTCGGTGTCGCCGATCCGCAGGCCCCAGAAGGGCTCGGTCCCCACGGCGCGGATCTCGCCGTCGAAGGGTCCGGGCGGGTCGGCGACCACGTCCGGCGCATCGGCCGGCGGCGGGGCTGCGGCGCCCCCGGGCGCCTGGGGCTCGCAGGCCGCCAGCCCCAGGATCAGGGCGGGCGCGGCCAGCCAGATCATGGGGCGCTCATGGGGGCGATCAAGGCGGCGTCGGCTTGGGACAATGGCGCGCATGGCATGGGTCCTTCCCGTTGGGCCGGGACAGGCTAGACTCATGTCCGCCATGAGTCGAAACCCCCGCCCCCCCACCTTCTATGAGTTCTTCGCCGGCGGCGGCATGGCGAGGCTCGGCCTGGGCGAGGCCTGGGACTGCGCCTTCGCCAACGACTTCGACCCGGTCAAGGCCCGCGCCTACCGGGCCAACTTTCCCGACGCCGAGGCCCATTTCCACGAGGGCGATGTCTGGACGCTGCAGGCGGCCGACCTGCCAGGCCAGGCCGGCCTCGCCTGGGCCTCCTCACCCTGCCAGGACTTCAGTCTGGCCGGCGCCCGCGCAGGCCTGGCCGGGGGACGATCCTCGGCCTTCTTCGGCTTCTGGAAGCTGGTGCAGGACCTGAACGCCGAGGGCCGGGCGCCCAGGACCATCGTCATCGAGAATGTGGTCGGCCTGCTGACCTCCCACGGCGGGGCCGACTTCCAGGCGCTGTGCCAGGCCCTGGCTGATGAGGGCTATCACTTCGGCGCCCTGGAGATCGACGCCGCCCGCTTCGTGCCCCAGTCGCGGCCGCGGGTCTTCGTGGTGGCCACCAAGGCTGCGCCGCCGGCGGCGCTGGTGGGCGAGAGCGCCTTCCACAGCCGCGCCCTGGTCGAGGCGCAAGCCCGCCTGCCCGCCGCGCTGGCGGCCCGCTGGGTCTGGTGGCGCCTGCCCGCCCCGCCGGCCCGCAACACCGAGCTCGCCAGTCTGCTGGAGGACGACGGGGCGGTGGCCTGGCGCACGGCGGCTCAGACGCAACTGCTGCTCGACCAGATGTCGCCCCTGCATCGGCGCCGGTTCGACGCCGAGCGGGCCGCCAAGGGGCGCGCCGTCGGCGCCGCCTATCGGCGGATCCGCACCGAGAATGGCGTCCGCGTGCAGCGGGCCGAGGTGCGGCTGGACGGCCTGGCCGGATGCCTGCGCACGCCCACCGGCGGCTCCTCGCGCCAGATGCTGCTGATCGCCGACGACGGCGGCCTGCGCTCGCGGCTGGTCTCGCCGCGGGAATCGGCCCGGCTGATGGGCTTGCCGGAGACCTACGTCCTGCCGGCCTCGGCCAATGGCGCCCTGCATGTGACCGGCGACGGGGTGGCGGTTCCGGTGGTCGCCTGGCTGGCGGAAAACCTGCTCTGCGCCCTGGTCGGGATCGAATCCCGGCCGATCGCCGCCGAATGACCGGCTTACAATTGCGACCCGAACCCCTAAGTTTGCGTTCAAAGGGCAAGACACGCGAATTTTGAAGGCAGGTCCATGGACGCCAATTCCGACAAGACCTACGACGCCGAAGGCCTCCGCCGGGCGGGCCGGGGCCGGGTTTTCGACTCCATCATCGACACCATGGGCGACACCCCCCTGGTGCGCCTGCCGCGGCTGACGGCGGCGCTGCAGCCCAAGGGCGAGGTGCTGGCCAAGCTGGAATTCTTCAATCCGATCGCTTCGGTGAAGGACCGCATCGGGGTGGCCATGATCGAGGCCCTGGAAGCCCAGGGGATTCTCAAGGCCGGCTCCACCATCGTCGAGCCCACCAGCGGCAATACCGGCATTGCGCTTGCCTTCGTGGCCGCGGCCAAGGGCTATCCCCTGACCCTGGTCATGCCCGAGAGCATGTCCATCGAGCGGCGCAAGATGCTGGCCCTGATGGGCGCCAAGCTCGAACTCACCCCCGCCGAGCGCGGCATGGCCGGCGCGGTGGCGAGAGCCCGTGAGATCGTCGAAGCGACGCCGGGCGCGGTCATGCCCCAGCAGTTCGACAATGGGGCCAACCCCCTGGTTCACCGAGTCTCCACCGCCGAGGAGATCTGGAACGACACCGACGGCAAGGTCGATGCGGTGATCTCCGGGGTCGGCACCGGCGGCACCATCACCGGGGTCGGCCAGGTGCTGAAGGCCCGCAAGGCGTCCCTAAAGATGATCGCCGTCGAGCCCGAGGCCTCGCCGGTGCTGTCCGGCGGCCAGCCGGGGCCGCACAAGATTCAGGGCATCGGCGCGGGCTTCGTGCCCTCCATCCTCGACCGCAGCATCATCGACGAGGTGGTGCAGGTCTCCAATGACGACAGCTTCGCCATGGCCCGCCGCGTGGCCCGGGAAGAAGGAATCCCGGTGGGGATTTCGTCGGGCGCAGCCCTGACGGCCGCCTTCCATGTGGCGGCCCGGGACGAGATGGCGGGCAAGACCATCGTCGTCATCATCCCCAGCTTCGCCGAACGCTACCTGTCCACCGCCCTGTTCGAAGGGCTCTAGGGACGGCGAAGCGGCCGGGCCCAGGTCTTGGGACGTCATGACCGACGTCTATGACGCGAACAAGCGCTCGGCCGTCATGCGCCAGGTCAAGGGCTCGGGCACCACGCCTGAGCGCACCCTGCGCCGCCTGCTGACCCGGCTTGGCGCCCGCTACCGCCTGAACCGCAAGGACCTGCCGGGCTCGCCCGACATCGTGCTGCCTGGACGGCGGCTGGCCATCTTCGCCCATGGCTGCTTCTGGCATGGCCATGACTGCGCGAGGGGCGCCCGCGTGCCCAAGACCAACCGCGACTACTGGCTGGCCAAGCTCGGCCGCAACCACGCGCGCGACGCCACCCCCGTCCACGCGCGCTCCCCCCCGGGCTCGCAGGGCCGCGGGCTCTCGCGGTCCTCGACGCAGGACGCGGCCGCCCTGACCGCC
>CALEOQ010000081.1 GCA_937910255.1 uncultured Caulobacteraceae bacterium
GGGAGCGACAGTGGTATGGTGGTGTAGAGGTATATAGGGAAGTGGGGGAGGGGGAGATGCTGATTTTTTTTTTTCAAGCCGAAGACGGCATACGAGATTACGACGTGACTGGAGTTCAGACGTGTGCTCTTCCGATCTAGCGGATGCAGGCCGACGGTCGCCACACCTATCTGCTGGACGGCGACAATGTCCGCCACGGCCTCAACAAGGACCTGGGCTTCACCGAAGAGGACCGGGTGGAGAACATCCGTCGGGTGGCCGAGGTCTCCAGGCTGATGGTCGATGCGGGGCTGATCGTGCTGGTCTCCTTCATCTCGCCCTTCCGGGCCGAGCGCCGGATGGCCCGCGACCTGATGGAGGACGGCGAGTTCGTCGAGGTCTATGTGGCCACCCCCCTGGCCGTGGCCGAAGAGCGCGACGTCAAGGGCCTCTACGCCAAGGCCCGAGCCGGCGAGCTGAAGAACTTCACCGGCATCGACTCTCCTTATGAAGAGCCGGAAAACGCCGAGATCACCGTCGACACTACGACGCTGTCACCCGAACAGGCGGCCGAGGAAATCGTCGCCTGGCTGGCCAAGCACTAGGGTCAGGACGACGCAGACGACAGAAGGGCCGGACGCCGCATGGCGCCCGGCCCTTTTTCGTTTCGCCAAGGCGATAGCTCAATTGGCGGAAGCGCCGCCTCGTCCGACATCGACCACCGGGATGATATTCTCGCGGATGAATTCAAGCCTGCTCTTTAGCATCCGCGCGTGCTCTTCTGTCGGGGCGGCGGCGACCGGATAAGCGCCTTCCAGGTCGTCATCGTCTAAGACTCGATCGGCCCAATCCTCCATGAAGACGCAATAGGTTTCGAGCGCTTCGGCGGCGTTGGGGGAGTCGTCAGTCGCAAAATGGGCGGGCGGCAGGTCCCCTACGATCACCCATAGCTCGGCATCCTCTTCGCCCCCCCACCGTATCGGCTCGTCAAAGCGAACAAGGAACAGGGCGAGGATGCGGCTCACCCCAAAGGCCAGCAGCATCTCGCCGATGGGCTTCGACCAGGGGCGTGTCAGGACATAGTCACGCGCCTCCGCCTCAAGCTCGGCGAGTTGCGCGTCCTCCTCAGGATCAGGCAGGCCCGCGAGCTGAAAGCCTGAAGTGTCGACGGGAGGGTTCATGAGGCGAGACCTGCGGAAACGAAGGGTCTCAGATTACGACCGGATCGCCAGGTTTCCAATCGGAATTGATCACCTTTTGTTCGCGCTCAAGCTGCCGCTGCATGTCCTCCTCGCTGGGCCATCCCACCATGTCGCTCGTAAAGTTGTCCCAGTTGTCCGTGCGGATGCGGTTGGAGAGCACCCCGGTGATGGTTGGCAATATTGCGAGGGGACTTAGGGCTCGCGCGACACGCCCCCCGAACGCCCTGGCTATGGCGGCGCGCTTCGCCCAGCGGGAATAGTCCCCATTCGCCTTGTGCTGCGCCACATGAAGGTCCCGGTGTATGGGCTCAATGTTCTCAAGCGTGTTGGTACCACCATCAGCCAGCGCCTTGATGTGGCCGACGTCGTATAGCCTGCCCGTCAAAGGATCTCGCGGCCAAGGGCGGCCCTCACGCTTCTCCCACTGCCTAATGAGGCGCGGGTTCGCAGGATTGCCGACTGGTAAGAAATAGGCTTGCTGTGGTTCCGCGGGATGGAAGGAAGGTCCGCCATCGTGTTGGGAGTCCAACCCGTCGCCAATGCGCCGCCAACCGCCGGTACCGGTTGCAATGTAGAGGCCGTCGTCCACAGCAGGAGCGATCAGGCCCTCCGTCTGCTGCGTGGCTCCGGACTGCCGCCGTGTTTCGAATTGATAGTCTAGCCAGTTTTGGGCTTCGACTTCATCACGTTCTTGCTCAATTTCAGACGAAGTTCTTCGATACCAGTGAGTTAAGGCTTCCCCGCCCAGGCGTGCGGGATCAATGGGGCGGCGCGCCATGCCTGCTCCTTATGCTAACTTGTCATTGCTGTTACGCGAGCTGCAGCTTGGCCACGGGCGCCTGGGGCGCAAAAACTCACGCTAGCGAAACTCTGCCAAAGAAACCGGGGCCGTCAAGAACAAAACACGAACATTGTGAAGCGCGCAGATGTCCACTTGGCCAACAGCGCGTGTTCATACCGCCCAGCCACGAGAAACGCGTCGATCTGAGCAAGGCCGCTGCGTCCAAACCAGCGCCGCCCGCGGTCATGCTAGGTGTCGCACCTCAACGCCCAAGGCGCGAGCGGCTTCCGCCAGTCGCCGATCAAGGGTGACCAGGACGTGCCGATCCCGCCGACATAGCGCGATGTGAAGAGCGTCGGGCATGCGCAGCATCAGATCAAAGCGTCGGACATAGAGGTCGGCGACCTCAACGTCCGACGGCGCCAGCTGGGCGGGGATCGCGCTTGTGGCCCGCCAAGCGTCGAAGCTGGCGAGTAGGGCGCGGGCGTCATCGGCGCTCAGGCGCCCTGTGCGCACCAGACGCGATACGGCCGAGGCGGTCTCGCCCGCCGCGAAAGTGCTTACGGTCAGAGGCTCGGCCAAGTCCGACACAAAGGCGTCCAGGGTGGCGCTGGCCGCCTCCTCCACCAGGATCGGCAGGATCGCGCTGGCGTCCAGATAGAAGCTCAAACCTCGCCGTCTTCGTACATGTCCCGCAGCAATTCGACGGACGTCTGCGCCGCCCCGGTAGGCTTCAGGCGACGGGCGCGTAGCCAGTCGTAGCCCGCGCCGGGCGTCACGGGGGTTGAACGGATCGCTCGTAGTTCCGCCACCGGCTTTCCGTGTCGGGTGATGACGACCTCTTCGCCATCGAGCGCGAGGTCTATCAGCCTAGGAAGGCCATTCTTTGCATCGGCGACGCTGTAGGTGGACATCTTCGACCCCCGGATATTATGGCCATCAATATAGCTATAAAACGCGAGGGCGCCAGCACACATGAGGGGAATGATGACGAGCCTCGCCTACCCACGACACGTGGAGAGGATCTCATCGACAACGCGGGCGATGGGCGCGGTGGCGTCGATGCTCACGGCGGTCTTCGGCTGGTCCTCTTTCGTGGCGTGCAGCCGCGCAATCAGCCGCCGCTCGGCCGGCCTCCCTCCGAACTCGTCCTCCGCCCGCGCGGCAAGTCGCCGGCTCAAGGTGTCGGCGTCGATGTCGAGAATAAAGACCTCGTCGAACAGATGGATGAAGAGATCGGAAGAGCGTCGCGTAGGGAAAGAGTGTAGATCTCGGTGGTGGCCGGATCATTAAAAAAAAAAAACAAACCCGATCGACATAAGCGTTCTCACCGACGTGGAGACGAGGTTGCTGACAGCGCACAGACATCATCGAGGGAAGACGTAATGTCCGC
>CALEOQ010000082.1 GCA_937910255.1 uncultured Caulobacteraceae bacterium
GGAGGCAGGTTGTCGGGAGCGAGAGCTGTGTGCGCTTCGGGCCGCGTCGGTGCGTTGTTTTTTTTTTTTTTTAAGTATCCGTCGACCACCGAGCTCTACACTCTTCCCCTCCACGACGCTCTTCCGATCTCGTGCCCGCTGTCCGCCTTGGAGCTGGAGAGCTTCAACGTCACGGGCCCGTATCGCGGCTCCGGCGTGGCGGAGACCACCTTCTCGGTAGGCCTGCCGGTGGGGCGGGGCGGCAAGCGCGGTGCGCGGATCGCCGCCGGGCGGGCCGGGGTCGACGCGGCGCGCGCGCGGCTCGCCCAGGCGCGGGCCGACTACGCCTTCGAGCTGGCGGCGGCCTATGCCGAGGCCGAGGCGGCCGAGCGGCGGGTCACGCTGGCCCAAGAGTCGCTCACCCTGGCGGAGGAGGACCTGCGCGCCGCCCGGGCGCTGGTGGAAGCCGGCAAGGAGGCCGAGCTTCGCAGCCTGCAAGCCCAGGCCGGCGTGACCTCGGCGCGCGCGGCCCTCGATGCGGCCCGCACGGCCCGGGCCAGCGCCTTCGCGCGGCTGACCGCCCTGGCCGGATCACCGGCGGCCTTCACGGCGCTCTCCGAAAGCCTGCTGCCGCGGCCGACGCCCGAGGACCTCGAACGGACCATCGACGCGCTGTCGGTGCCGGCCGTGGTCGCCGCCCAGGCCGAGCGGGAAGCTGCCGCCCGGCGGGTGCGGGTGGAGCGCACGCGCGCCGTCCCGGACGTGACCATCTCAGCCGGCGTGCGCCGCTTCAGCGGCGACGACGCCAGCGCCGTGGTCGCCGGGATCTCGGCGCCGATCCCGCTGTTTGACCAGAACCGCGGCAACGTCAACGCCGCCCAGGGTGAGCTGCTGGCGGCCGAGGCGCGGCTGAATGCGGCGCGACTGGACGCCGAGGCGGAGCTGCGCACCGCGCTCTTCCAGGTCGAAGCCGCCCAGAGCCGGGTCGCCGCCGCCGTGGAGACCGAGGCCACTGCGGCCGAGGCCTACCGGCTCACCCGCATCGCCTACGAGAGCGGCAAGTCGCCGCTCGTGGAGCTGACCAACGCTCGCCGCGCCTTGGCCGAGGCGCGCACCCAAACCATTGACGCCCAGCTGCAGCGCCTACGCGCCGAGGCCGGCCTCGCGCGGCTGCAGGGCCGCGCCCCCTTCGGAGTCTCCTGATGCCCCGCAAATCCCTCATCGCCGGCGCCAACCGCAACTGGCTGCTCGCCGGCGCGGCCCTCATCGCCGCCACCGGCGTCGGCTTCACCGCCGCCAAACTCACCAGCCCAAAATCTCCTCCCGCCACAGAAGCAACCTCCGCAGAAGGGGAGGCGGAAGGCGCTGATCACGCCGCTGATGGCCTCGTCATGACTGCGGAACGGATCACCTCTGCCGGTATCCAGCTCCAACCGGTCGCTACGGGGGGGCTGGCGTCCGAGATTCTCGCTCAGGCCACGGTGACGGCTCAGCCAGGCGGCGAGGCCGTCCTGACCGCCCGCGCCGCCGGCTCGATCGCGCGGATCACCAAGCGCCTGGGCGATTCCGTCCGGGCGGGCGAAACGCTGGCCCTTGTGGAGAGCCGAGAGGCTTCGCAGATCGCCGCCGCAAGGAGCACGGCGGCGGCGAAGGCGGAGCTCGCGCGCAAGGTCTATGCCCGAGAGCAGCGCCTCTACGAGCAAAAGGTCAGTCCGCGCCAGGACATGGAAGCGGCTCAGGCAGAGCTCGCTGCCGCCGAGGCGGAAGCCCGGAGCGCCAACCTCGGAGCTCGCGCCGCGGACGTCACCAGCGACGGCCGCTATGTTGCGGTGGCGAGCCCCATTTCCGGACGCATCACGGACATGTCCGCGAGCCTCGGCGCCTTCGTGCAGCCCGAAACCGAGCTGTTCCGTGTCTCGGATCCCTCGAAGGTGCAAGTTGAAGCCGCGGTAGGTCCGGCCGATGCGGCGCGGCTCGCCGCTGGCGATCAGGCCATCGTCGAGCTGGCCGATGGCCGGACTCTCAATGCGCGCGTGCGATCGATCACGCCCGGTCTCGGAGGCGAAACACGCCAAGCCACTGTCGTCGTCGACGTCACCGCGAGCCTGCCGCCCGGCCTGGCCGTCACCGTTCGCCTCCTGCCGAAGCGTGAATCATCTTCCGGCGCGATCGTCATTCCGGACGAGGCCCTGCAGTCACTTGAAGGGCGTGATGTTGTCTTCGTGCGAACCGCACAAGGATTCACGGCACGCAAGGTCACGGTCGGCCAGCGAAGCGCCGGCCGCGTCGAGATTACGGCGGGCCTGAAGCCGGAGGACACGATCGCAACCAGGAACGCGTTCCTGCTTAAGGCCGAGCTCGGCAAGGGCGAAGGCGGGGAGCACTAGGTCATGATCGCAAGTCTCATTGCGCTTTCCGTCCGCTCGCGTTGGATGGTCTTGTTTCTCTTCCTCGCGATTGGCGGCCTCGGCCTTTGGCAGCTGACCAAGCTGCCGATCGATGCCGTGCCCGATATCACCAGCAACCAGGTGCAGATCAATACCGTCGACCCGCGCCTATCGCCGGTCGAGATCGAGAAACTCGTCACGTATCCGGTCGAACTTTCGCTCGCCGGTATTCCCGGGCTCGAAACGACGCGCTCCCTCTCGCGCAACGGGTTCAGCCAGGTCACCGCGATCTTCTCGGACTCCACCGACCTCTATTTCGCCCGCCAGCAGGTTGGCGAACGACTGAGGCAGGCCACCGAGAATTTGCCTGACGGCGTGCAACCGCAGATCGGGCCGGTGACAACCGGCCTCGGCGAGGTCGTCATGTACACCGTCGGCTACACCAATACCGGCGGCAAGGGTGCGAAGAAGGTCGCCGGGGAGCCGGGCTGGCAGCTCGATGGAAGCTATCTCACCCCTGAAGGGGACCTGCTCACCGATGAAGTCGCAAAGGCTGGCTATCTGCGAACGGTGCAGGACTGGATCGTCAGCCCGCAGTTGAAAGCGGTGCCCGGCGTGGCGGGCGTCGACTCGATCGGTGGCTACGCCAAGACATTCGTCGTCGAACCCGATCCGACCAAGCTGGCCAGTTTCGGGATTTCCTACAGTGAACTCGGCGAGGCGCTGGAAAAGGCCAACCTCGCCGTCGGCGCCAACTTTTTCAACCGCGGCGGCGAAGCCTACCTTGTCCGCGTCGATGCGCGCGCGCGCTCCGTCGACGAGATCCGGAACGCCGTTGCGGCCACCCGCGGCGGCGTTCCGATCACCGTCGGCCAGATCGCCAACGTCAAGATCGGCGGCGATCTGCGCACGGGCGCCGGCAGCATGAACGGCGAGGAAGCGGTGATCGGCACCGTCCTCATGCTGATCAACGAGAACAGCCGTATCGTCGCACAGGACGTGTCGGCCAAGCTCGATCAGGTTTCGAAAACGCTGCCGCCGGGCATCGAAGTCAAGATCGTGCTCGACCGCGCCAAGCTGGTCAATGCGACGGTGGGGACGGTCGAACGCAACCTCACTGAGGGTGCGCTGCTGGTCGCAGCTTCGCTGTTTCTGCTGCTCGGCAACTGGCGCGCGGCCATCATCGCCACCCTCGTCATCCCCTTTTCGTTCCTCATGATGGCGATGGGGATGAACGCTTTCCGCGTGCCCGGCAATCTAATGAGCCTTGGCGCACTGGACTTCGGCCTGATCGTCGATGGCGCCGTGATCATCATCGAAAACTGTCTGGCGCGATTGGCGCATCGTCAGGAGTACGAGGGACGGCTGCTGACGCTTCGGGAACGGCTCGAAGAGACGATGCATGCGTCGCAGGAGATGATCAAACCGACGGTGTATGGCCAGGCCATCATCCTCCTCTCCTTCGTACCGCTCCTGATGTTCACGGGGGTCGAGGGCAAGACCTTCTCGCCCATGGCGATCACGATCATGCTGGCGCTCTTCTCGGCGTTCATCCTTTCGCTCACGCTGGTGCCCGCGTTGGTGGCGCTGCTCATTCGCGGGCGGGTCGCCGAAAAGGAGGTGTGGCTGATCCGCAAGAGCAAGGACCGCTACCTGCCTCTGCTCGACAAGGCGCTCGCCCGGCCATTGCCCTTCATCCTGGGGGGCTTTGCCTTCTTTCTGGCGGCTGTTCCGGTCTTCGGCCTCCTGGGCTCGGAGTTCATTCCCCAGCTCGATGAGAAGAACCTGGCCGTTGCCTCGACGCGGGTCCCCTCGGTCAGCCTCGAACAGTCCCTGGTGATGCAGCGCAAGGTCGAGGAAGCGATCAAGAAGCTTCCCGAGGTGGAGCTGATGTTCTCCAAGACGGGCACCGCCGAGGTCGCCACCGACCCGATGCCGCCGAACATTTCGGACGGCTTCGTGATTCTGAAACCGCAGGACCAATGGCCGGCGGGCGTGGATAGCAAGGCCGACGTGGTTGAACGCATCGAGAAGGCCACGGGGGGTCTCCTCGGCCAGCTCTACGAAGTCAGCCAGCCCATCGAACTGCGCTTCAACGAACTGATCTCGGGCGTACGCGGCGACGTCGCGATCAAGCTTTACGGCGACGATCTCGACAAGATGTCGCAGACCGCCAACGAGATGGTGCGGGTGCTGCAAGCAATTCCCGGAGCGACCAGCGTTAAGGCGGATCAGGTCGGCGGTGCGCCCGTGCTTGACGTGAAGCTCGACCGCGCGATGATCGCGCGTTACGGGCTGACCGTCCAGGAAGTGGCCGACACGGTCGCCGCCGCACTCGGCGGCCGGGAGTCCGGACTGCTCTACGAAGGTGATCGGCGCTTCGACATCACGGTGCGCGTACCGGATGCGACCCGGGTCAATCTTGACGCCATCCGTTCGCTCCCGGTGCTCTTGCCCGAAGAACCCGGCGAAAGCCGCCGCCAGGTCCCGCTCGCACAGGTGGCCGAGATCCGGTTCACCGAAGGACTCAATGAGATAAGACGCGAGAACGGCAAGCGCCGCGTGGTTGTCCAGCTGAACCTCGAAGGGCGCGATGCGGGCTCATTCGTCCAGGAAGCGCAGGCGAAGATCGCGCAGGTGAAGCTGCCTGCCGGCTACTATCTCGAATGGGGCGGACAGTTCGAGAGTCTGCAAGCGGCGACGTCACGACTCTCGATTGTCGTGCCGCTGGCGTTTGTCGCCATCTTCGTCTTGCTGTTCATGGCCCTTGGATCGCTCGGCCGCGCGACCGCGGTTTTCCTGACCTTGCCGCTGGGACTGGCGGGCGGGATCTTCACGCTTGCCCTAACCGGCATCAACTTCTCCGTCTCGGCGGCGGTCGGACTTATCGTGCTGGCCGGTGTTGCGGTTCTGAACGGTCTCGTTGTGATGACGGCCGTTCGCGAACGTCTGGACCGGGGACTGCCTCTGGTTGAGGCCATCCGTGAAGGCATGGCCGAGAAGATGCGTGCGGTCATCATGACCGGCTTCGTACCGGCGATCGGCTTTGTTCCGATGGCGATCGCCACGGGGACCGGGGCCGAAGTCCAGAAGCCGCTCGCGGTCACGGTGATCGGCGGACTGATCGCAGCAACGATCCTGACCCTTCTGGTGTTGCCGGCCATCGCCAAGGTCGTCCTGGGTGCAATCGAAGGACGGCGCCGTAGGCGCGAAGACCCTGTCGCGCCGGCTGCGCCCGAACCGGCGTGAAGGAGGGATCATGACTGAGACGATCGAGCTGTTGCGGATCTACACCGATGAAGGCTCTCATCCGGGCGACCGCAGGGTGCTGAGGCGGCCGCCACCTCCGTGGTGCGGGTGCTGATGACCGCAACACCGGTGACGCTGCTCGTCCTTCCGCCATCGCCCAGCTCATCCTCAGCCTCGGGCGCAAGCCCGCGGCGGAGGGCGACCGTTCGGCAGCTCTCCAGACCCCAGTGGGCTGGCCGGCGCTCACTTTCGACGAGGGAGGACAGGATGCGTATTCCGCCACCGCCGATAGGGCCCCTCCCTCATGAGCGCGCGCGGGGGGGGGCGGCGAACCGTAGGGCTACATGGGGCCTTTTGCTGATCGCGGCGGCCTTGCTGTGGGGGCCGCTCCCTGCCTGGACGGCCCCGCATGACGAGCAGCCCCTCGTTGTCGAGCCCCGGGCGCCCGGCGTTTGGCGCGCTGACGCCAAGGGGACGATCATCGAATTCCAGACAACATCCGGCTCACAAGGCGCCCTTTCCATACGTTTCGTCGGGCAGGGCGGGGAGACCATCGCGCCGCCGCCCGCACGGCAAGTCAGCCTGACGTCGCCCGGCGGCCCAGCTGTGCCGTTTTCACCGTCCGCGGGGGGGTGGGTGTCCACAACGCAGGCTCCCGCCCCTCAGGACGGCGCGCTCCTGAGCATCATCGAAGCCGACCACCGTCACGATTTCCGGCTCAACGTCCATGCCAAGCCGTCCGAACCCAGCCAACCGAGTGGGAGAACGCCATGAAGGGCGTGTCTCGCCGCAGCGCCATAGGTGCGCTCGCGATCGCCGGGCTCGCGCCGGCGCGGGCGCTCGCCGAGAGCCCGTTCACCGTCTACCGCACCGCAGGCTGTCAATGCTGTCGGGCGTGGGTCGCGCACATGGAATCCGCGGGATACCGACCCCGGACGGTCATCGTCGACGAGCTCGCCGACGTCCGGCTTCGCTACAAGATCCCGGCCGATCTGGCCGCCTGCCACACAGCGGTCATCCACGGCTACGTCGTGGAAGGCCACGTGCCCGCTGAGGACGTCGCGGCTCTGCTGCGACGACGGCCCCAAGCCATCGGTATTGCGGTTCCCGGCATGCCCGCCGGCGCGCCGGGCATGGAGCAGACCGACGGCAGCCGAGAAGCCTTTATGACCCTGTTGCTCCTGGATGGCGGCCGCAGGCGGATCTTCGCGCGTCACTGACCCATCTTCTTCAGGAGAACCCAACATGCAGACACCTGGCCAAGCCGTCCTGCTTCGCATCTATACCGACGAGCACGCCCTGGTGGGCGACCGCTCGCTCATCGACGTGATCATCCGAAGAGCCCGTGACGCCCATCTCGCCGGCGCCACCGTGCTGCGGGGCCGCAAGGGTTTTGGCGAGTCGGCCCGGCTGCATGAGCACCGGCCGTTCGACCTCAATGACAACCTGCCCGTCGTTATCGAGTTCGTCGACGAGGAGGCGCGACTGCGCGCCTTCCTGCCTCAACTCGATGACCTCAAGGACATCGGTTTGATCACCTTCGAGAAGGTCGAGGTGCTCCGCTACGGCGGCCACCACGTCGAGCCGCACGCGTGAGCTGGTAGGAGCATCGACATGGCCCAGGAGGAGCTGCGCCTGCAACTCGAGTCGGTTCTGGGGGGCGGGGCGGAGGCTTGCGAACGCTGCGTCGGCGTCCTGGTGTCCGTCGCCCAGGGTCATCCAGCGGTGACGGAGGCGCGGGTCGAGGTCCATGAGGGGCCCGGGGACCAACTGTTGATCCGCTTCGACGGTGAACAGACGCCGGCCGGCCAGCTCCGCGCCTTCGTCGAGGATTCCGGCGCGGTCATCGCGGAACGGTTCGGCCACTTCGCCTTCCGGATCGGCGGCGCGATTCATCCCCGCACGGCTCGGCGCATACGCGACCATCTCCGTGCGCAGGCCGGCGTGATCCAAGCGAACGTGCGGCCGGTCGGCCGCGGACTCGTCGAGTTCGACCGTGAGCAGACCAGCGAAGACGCACTGCTGGAGTCCGCCCGTACCGTCGGAGTGGAACTACAAGTCTTCGGTGCAGACCCAGTCGCCACCACGCCCAGAGTTGGGGCGGCGGGACCCTCGCGACAGCCGCACGGGCA
This sequence comes from uncultured Caulobacteraceae bacterium, assembly GCA_937910255.1. Taxonomy (GTDB): domain Bacteria; phylum Pseudomonadota; class Alphaproteobacteria; order Caulobacterales; family Caulobacteraceae; genus Phenylobacterium. The sequence goes on from CALEOQ010000082.1 coordinate 7,748, forward strand.
GGAGGTCGGCATCGAAGACCCCAACCACCCGCACGATGACCACGGACATGTTCACAACCACGATGGGGACAAGCAGGAACACGCGCATGGCCACGGGGGTATCTTCGGCGAACGCACCGAGCTGATCTTCGCCCTACTCGCTGGAGCCGTCTTGGCGGCGGGGTGGCTCATCGAGCGACGCGCCGCCGGTCTCGTGCCGCTCGCCTTCTACATCGCGGCCTACGTTTTCGGCGGCTTCTTCACGGTACGAGAAGCCCTTGAGAACCTGCGCCAGAAGCGTTTCGAGATCGACACCCTCATGCTGGTCGCCGCGGCCGGCGCGGCCAGTCTCGGCGCATGGGCCGAGGGCGCCTTGCTGCTCTTCCTGTTCAGCCTCGGGCATGCGCTCGAGCACTACGCCATGGGGCGCGCCCGGCGTGCGATCGAGGCCCTTGCGAAGCTCGCGCCCGAGCGGGCCACGGTGCGGCATGGGACAACGACCGAAGAGGTCCCCGTCGAAGCGCTGCAGATCGACGACGTGGTCATCGTCCGCCCCAATGAGCGCCTGCCGGCGGACGGCGTGGTCATCGCCGGCCAAAGCAGCGTCAACCAGGCGCCGATCACGGGCGAGAGCGTGCCCGTCGACAAGGCGGCGGCTGCGGACGCCAGACTGGACTTCAACAAGGCCGGCCCGGAGCACCGGGTCTTCGCCGGAACCATCAACGGAGCCGGCGTGCTCGAGGTCCGCGTCGCCCGGCGCGCCACCGAGACGACCCTGGCCCGCGTGGTCACGATGGTGGCCGAGGCCGAGACGCAACGCTCCCCGACCCAGAGGTTCACCGACCGCTTCCAGCGCATCTTTGTCCCCGCGGTGCTCGGCCTCGTCGGCCTGCTGATGTTCGCCTGGGTGATACGCGACGAGACGTTCAGCGTCAGCTTCTACCGGGCCATGGCGGTGCTGGTGGCCGCCAGCCCCTGCGCGCTGGCGATCTCGGTGCCCAGCGCGGTGCTCAGCGGCGTCGCGCGCGCCGCGCGCGGCGGCGTCCTCGTGAAGGGCGGCGGACCGCTCGAGAACCTCGGGACATTGACGGCGCTCGCCTTCGACAAGACGGGCACTCTGACGGAGGGCAGGCCGCGCCTCACCGATGTCGATCCAGCCGACGGCGTGAGCGAGCAGGAATTGCTGGCCGTGGCCGTGGCTGTGGAGGCGCTCAGCGACCATCCGCTTGCCGCCGCCATCGCCCGCGACGGCGCCGAACGGCTAGGGAACCGGTCGAGGGCGGCGGCGACGGACGTTCGCAGCCTCACGGGACAAGGCGTCCAGGCGCTCGTCAACGGCTTGCCGGTCGTGATCGGCAAGCCCGCCATGTTTGACGTCGGCGAAGGATTCCGACCGTCTGAGGCCGTTTGGAGCGACGCCCGAAGACTCGAACGCAATGGCCGCACCGTGGTGATGGTCCGCCAGGGCGACCGCTATCTCGGCAGCCTGGGGCTGATGGATACGCTGCGGCCGCCGGCGCGCCAGGTCATCGAGCGCCTCCGTGCGCTCGGCATCGAGCGCATCCTCATGCTGTCGGGAGACAATCAGGCCGTCGCCGACGCAATCGCCCAGAACCTCAGGCTCGACGAGGCCCGGGGCGGTCTGATGCCGGAAGACAAGGTCAAGGTTATCCAGCAGCTGAAGGCGCAGGAAGGGCGCGTGGCCATGGTGGGCGACGGCGTCAACGACGCGCCGGCGCTGGCCAACGCCACCGTGGGAATAGCCATGGGCGCCGCCGGATCGGACGTGGCGCTGGAGACCGCCGACGTGGCGCTCATGGCCGACGACCTCAATCATCTGCCCTTCGCCGTCGGCCTCAGTCGCCGAACCAGCCGGGTCATCAAGCAGAACCTCTGGGTGAGCCTGGGCGTCGTGGCCTTCCTGATCCCGGCGACGCTGTTCGGACTGAAGATCGGCGTCGCGGTGCTCTTCCACGAGGGCTCCACCGTCCTCGTCGTGGCCAACGCCCTGCGCCTGCTCGCCTATAAGGATCGTGACGCGTGATGTCTCCTGGCACACTCATCGGACGGGCCGCGCACCTTGCGGCGACGCCCACGCTCCCACGCGTCGCGGTGATCGCTGCGATCGTCCTGGGGCTTGCTGGTGGCGCGGCCTTGGGCGGCCGCGCCGAGGCGGTGACTGGCCCCGTCTCGAGTCCACAGCCCTCGGCGGCGCCGACGGGGGATACGCCTGCTGGCGCCGACCTCGACGAAGACGGTCTCTACGATCTGGCTTGGCCGCTGACGCATGGCCCCCGCGGCAAGGACGCCTACGGCTCTGGCGCGTTCGGCGCGTCCCGTGACGGTGGCCGCCGGCGGCACAACGGGCTCGATCTGGTGGCGCCGGTCGGCGCCCCGGTCCGCGCGCCAATCTCAGGCATCGTCACCCGCGTCGGCCAAGCCTACTCCGGCGAGCCGGAGCTGCAGTTCGTCGAGATCACGAGCCCCAAGACGCGGTACTCCGCGCGGGTGTTTTACGTCGGACCGTCACGCGCGCCGGGCGCCCAAGTCACCGCTGGGGAGATCATCGGGCGGGCCCAGGACCTCGGCCGTCGATACGCGTCCGGCATGACGAACCATGTCCATGTGGAGTTCGCCGACGGTCGCGGCGCCGTCTTAGACCCTTTGGCCGTGCTGCCGGCTTTCCCACGCAGATCCAAGGCATGACGAATGGAGGAACATCGTGCGTCTAGGTTCAATGTTCGCAGTCGTGCTCGTCCCCCTCGCAGGAGCCGCAAACGCTGCGCCGCCGCAGCGAGTGGAGGTGGCCACCGAAGTGATCCCGCTCACCGGCTTTCGACTGGAGCCCCCTGGCGTCACGCGCGACGGCGACTCTCTGCGGTTCCGGGGCTTCTTGTGTCGAAAGTCCGTTGCGATGTCGCCCTCGCGGGTGCGCCTGGAACGCCTTTCCAGTGATGGCCAGGTGCTGGACGCTGCGACAGGGCGGGTCTCAGGGCTCTCGGGCCGCGGTCACCGCTGCACGGTCTACACGGTCACGGCCCCTTGGCGCCTCGAGCCTGGAGATCGGGTGCGGGCCTGCGCCCAGCGGGGAGACGGGCCGTGCCCCGCCGGTGGCTGAGGAGCAGGGCTTGGCGCCGGCGTGGCCACAGAAGGCTCGGGCGGGCAGGGGCGCGCGGTCGGCTTCTCACGCGGCTTGTCCTGATCGGGATGGCGCTGCTCCTCGCCTACATCGCACCGCTCTTCCTGTGAGACCTCGACATCAATCGCTCGGGCGCGCCCTGCGCGCCGAGTTGGAAAGGAGCTGGGGCATGCTCGTGATGCAAGCAGTCACCGTAAGACGTCATCGCGCAAAGCACGGGGCCGCCGCATGGTGGCGCATGGCGGCCGTCTGCGGCTTGGCGGCGCTGAGCGCCACCGCGGCGAGAGGCGAAACTCTCGCCGAGGCGATCGCCCGCGCCTACCAGAGCAACCCGGCGCTGGCGGCCCAGCGCGCACAGGTGAAGCTCGCCGACGAGGCCTATGTTCAGGCCCGCGCGGGGCTGCGCCCGCAGGTCAACGCTTCGTCCACAGCCTCCTATAGCCGGACGTCCGTCAACGCGGGGCGCGGCACGTTCGTCGACACCAATGGGGATGGCATCCCAGACACTGCAATTACGGGATCAGGCGTGACCGAACGGAACCTCGGCAATGCATCCCTTTCCCTCAGTCAACCGATCTACACCGGTGGACGCACGACGGCGTCCATTACGGCGGCCGAGGCTGAGATCCTTGCCGCGCGTGAAACGCTTCGGGAGAGCGAGGGCAATCTCTTGCTCAGCGTCGTCCAGGCTTATGTGGACGTCAGGCGCGATCAGCGGATCGTGGAGATCCGCCAGCATGACGTTCAGACCCTCGCGCGTCGTCTCGAGGAGACCCAGGCGCGCTTTGATGTCGGCGAACTCACGGGCACAGATGTCGCGCAGGCCAAGGCGAGACTCGGAACGTCGAGAGCGCAACTCGCGGCCGCCGAGGGTCAACTGGAAATCAGCGCCGCCGCCTATGCCGCGGTCGTGGGCGACGACCCGGGTGAACTTGCGCCGCGGCCGGATCTGGACCCACTGCTCCCCACCACCATAGGTCAGGCGTACGAAACGGCGGACCAGCAGAGTCCGCGGATCGGTTCCGCCGAACTCACCGAGCGGGGGAGCCGCGCCCGCATCGCGTTCGCCAAGGCGCAACGCCGGCCGACCGTGAGCCTTCGGACGGGCTATGGCTACTCCGGCCAGATCGACCCCTTCGTTGCGGATCGCTTTGCCCGCAACCTCTCAGCCTCGGTTGTGACAAGCCTTCCGCTCTATTCCGGCGGAATAGTGTCGTCGCAGGTCGAACAGGCCGTGCAGCGCAACAACATCGATCGTCTTCGTCTGGAGACCACGGAGCGTCAGGTCCGCCAGGCGGTGGCGCAGGCATGGAGTCAGCTGCGGACCGCACGGGCGGCCATCGCCGCGAACGAGGAGGTGGTGAAGGCCGCCCGATTTGCTCTTGAGGGCGTACGTCTGGAGTTCGAACTGGGTCTGCGCACCACGCTGGACGTTCTCAACGCGGAGCAGGAGCTGCGGAGCGCCGAGCTCGCCTTGGTCACCTCGCGCCGGGACGCCTACGTCGCCAGCGCCGCGCTCCTGAACGCGCAGGGCCGACTGGAGGCCCGTGCGCTGGCGCCGCAACTGGCGCTCTACGATCCTGCCGTCTCGTTCCGGCGCCGCGCGGCGCCGGGCGTCTGGGCGCCGATCGATCATCTGACCCAGGGCCTAGATCGCATCGGGGCCCCGCGCGGCGCGGCCCCCGTGGACCTGCCGGATCCGGCCAGGGGCCAGACCGAAGGGACAGCCACGGGGATCAGGGGCGAATCAGCCCGCGGGTCCCCGGCGCCGGATCAGTAGGGGCGCGGGCGATGGCTAGCAACCCACCTGGCTCGCCGCCGCCCTCACCTTGGGCGGTGATCGCCCTGATCCTTTCCATCGCTTTCCTCGCCGTCGCGCTGGCCCTCCTCTTTTTCGAATGGCCGGCATGAACCCGCGCAGGCACAGCACCTTGGAGGTCATGAATGCGTAGCCTGACCATCCCATCCCTCCTGGCGGTCCTGCTGCTGGTCGGTTGCGCCGCCTATGGCGGCGCGACGCTGCTTCACGTGCCGGTGATCGTCTCCGCGCCGCCGGGCTTCGCCGTCGCATCGCCGGACGCCATCCAGAGCCCGGAGGGCACGCGCTTTCACGGCTCTGTCTGCCGCAGGTCCTTCAACCTGTCGCCGACGCGGATAAGGGTGGAACGCATCGACGCCGGCGGCGCCGTCATGGCGTCCGCATCGCGCCCATTATGGGGCCTCGGCGGTCGGACGCGGCATTGCACCTTCTACGATGTGCCGACGGACTGGACGGTTGGGGCCGGTGAGCACGTCCGGGTCTGCGCCCTGCGATCCGACGCGCCGTGCGGGCGGACGCGCCCATGACACGGCGGCTCTTCAAGCATCGCGGGCGCGGCACGCTGCGCAGACACACGGGCGGAGGGCGGCTCCCGATCGGGCTGGCCGTCCTCGGCGGCGCGCTGCTGTTGGCCGCCTACCTCCTGCGCCTGGTCCCATAGATGGCGACCGAGGGAGGACCGCCGATGTCACCCACGATGCACAACAGCCCTCTGGCGCCCCGCGCCAAGGCCGGCGCCAATAGGAGATCATGATGAGCGACCCAAGATCCTCAACTCGCCCCGATGCCGGCCTCCTCTGTCCGGCCTGTCGGGTGGACCTGGTGATGTCTGACCGCCAGGGGATCGAGATCGACTACTGTCCCAAGTGCCGCGGCGTCTGGCTCGATCGGGGTGAGCTCGACAAGATCATCGAGCGCAGCGCCGCCTACGAGGCCGACTCGGGCGGCCCCGCACCGCGGGCCCCGCCCCGCCCAGCCTCTTCGGACCCCGACTACGGTCAAACACGGGATCGCGGCTACTCCGGCGGACACGGTGGCGGTCATCACAGCGGCGGCGGCCATGGCGGTCGCCGTCGCGGCTTCCTTGGCGGGCTGTTCGATGATTAGCCGGCGGCCGTGGGACTCTACGGCCGCGTTCGCGCGTCTGCGAGGTCTGGGCTGCCGGCCTGGCAGTTTGCCGAAGTGTGAGCTGCTTCAAGAGCCCCTGGGGTTCAAACCCTTGGAGTCGGGCGGCTGGCCAAGCGACGGTCCCCGATTCAGTGACGACGGCCGCCGAGATGACCGAAACCGCTGTGTACGGCGGAAGGCCCGCGATATCCGGCGCCGCGACTGGAGTAACGCCCGTGATCGTAGTTGTGGGGGGCGGCGTAATTGGGACCCCGGCGATAGCTGTAGGGCGCGCCATACGCAGTACCCAAATAAGGGCGGCCATAATATCCATAGTCACCGGCTCCGTAGCTGGAGCAACCGGCCGCCGTCAGGCCCAACAACCCAGCCGCGAATAGCGGAACGAGGCCGGGTCGTAACTTCTTGGACATGGCCGTCTCCTCCTAGCTACCAAGCGCCCTTTGGGGCCCTCTTCAGATGGGGTGGAGACGTTGGACTCGCCAGGGCAGGGTCCTCGCCGCGCGTCGTCAAACGATCGTCGCGTCCGCCTGCGGCAGCTCTTCTTTCAGCCGTCAGGAGCAAGTAATGGGCGTCGGCCACGACCATATACAGGGCTCCAATCCCAACAGCCGCAGGCTGGTCATTGCGCTCGCTCTGACCAGCACCTTCCTGATCGCCGAGGTGGTTGCGGGCCTTGTCTTCAACAGCTTGGCCCTGCTCTCCGACGCGGCGCACATGTTCACCGACGCCGCGGCCTTGGCCATCGCGCTGCTGGCGATCCGTATCGGCGCCCGGGCGGCCGACGACCGCAAGACCTTCGGCTACCGGCGCTTCGAGATCCTGGCCGCGGCATTCAACGCGATCCTGCTGTTCGGCGTCGCCATCTACGTGCTGGTCGAGGGCGTGCGCCGGCTGGTGCGGCCCGAGCCCGTCGAGTCCATAGGTATGCTCATCGTCGCCGTACTTGGGCTGGGCATCAACCTGGTCGCCATGCGGCTGCTGTCGAGCGGCAAGGACAAGAGCCTCAACATCAAGGGCGCTTACCTCGAAGTCTGGGCCGACATGCTGGGCTCGCTCGGCGTGATCGCCGGCGCCGTGATGATCCGCTTCACGGGCTGGACCTGGGTCGACCCGGTCGTCGCGATCGGCATCGGACTATGGGTCCTGCCGAGAACCTGGGTCCTGCTCCGCGACAGCACCAACATCCTGCTTGAGGGCGCGCCGTCGGGTGTGGCCCTGGCCGCGCTCCGCAAGACCATCGCCGAGACGCCCGGCGTCGCGGGTGTTCACGACCTGCATATGTGGGTGTCCGGCGCCGACCAACCGAGTTGCACCGCCCACGTCGTCCTGGCTGCGGGCTCGGACGGAGAAGCCGTGCGCGCTCGGGTGGTCGCCAGCCTCAAGTCGGACTTCGACGTCCACCACGTCACCATCCAGACAGAGACCGTCCCCTGTGACGTGCTCGAGGACCTCCATTCATGAGCGCAGGCCATCACCATCACGACAACGCCGAGGGCATGAGCGACGCGCGCCTGATCGGCGCGGTCGCCGTCAACGTCCTGCTCACCGTCGCCCAGATCGCCGGCGGGATCGTCTCCGGGTCGCTCTCGCTGATCGCCGACGCCCTGCACAATCTGAACGACGCGGCCTCGCTGGCGCTGGCGCTGGTGGCGCGAAAGATCGGCCGCAAGCCGGCCGACAAGCTGATGACCTTCGGCTACGGCCAGGCCGAGGTGGTCGCGGCGCTGATCAACCTGACCACCCTGATCATCGTAGGCCTTTACCTCGTCTATGAGGCGATCGTACGCTTCTTCGACCCGCAGCCGATCGAGGGTTGGATCATCGTGATCGTCGCCGCCGTCGCCTTGGTCATCGACGTCGCCACCGCGCTCATGGTTCGGGTCGGCGCCAAGCACAGCATCAACATCAAGGCCGCCTTCCTGCACAACGTCTCCGATGCACTGGCCTCGGTTGGGGTCATCGTCGCTGGCACGCTGATCCTGCTGTTCGACCTCTACATCGCCGACCTGGTCGTCACGCTAATCATCGCGGCCTATGTCCTCTATCAGGGCTTCTCGCTGCTACCACGCACCGTCCGCCTGCTGATGGGCGCGACTCCCGACGATCTCGACTTCGACGGGGTCGTCGCGGCGATCCGGGGTGTGGAGGGGGTCCGCGATGTGCATCACGTCCACATCTGGCACCTCGGCGAGCACGCGCGAGCGCTCGAGGCCCATGTGGAGCCCCAGGGCGCGTCCATAGCGGAGTTCGCCGACGCCAAGGCTCGGATCAGAGCGATGCTCGCCCGCGACTTCAGGGTCAAGCACGCCACGCTCGAGGCCTGCGCCCCAGGGGAGCATCCGCAAGCCGAGCCCCTCAAATCCCCCCACGACACCTGACCACGAGCGCCCCGCGATGGGTCTTCTTGTCCTCAAAGGAGGGGGCCGATGTTCGAACTGAGCAGTGTAGCGACGGTTGCCGCCGCTCCCCAAGCGGTCTGGCGTGTCCTCATGGATTTCGCGGGCTACCGCGCCTGGACAAAGGCCGTGGTGGTCGACGGCGAGCCGACGCTTGGCGGCCCGTTGAATTACCGGATTACGGGGCGCTTCAGGTCTGGGACCCGGCGCGCCATCCGATTCGAAGGCACGATCAAGCTATGGACCGCCAACCGGGAAATGGTGTGGACATCCGGGATACCGGGGATCTTAGGTCTGCGATTTGGGTTCGAGCTCCACCCTTCGGGAGCCGCGACGGAGTTTCGCCATTACCTAGAGGTCTCCGGCATCGCCGCGCCACTCGCCCGGCGCCGCCTGGACCGGCTGTATGGCCCGATCCTCGCCGCTGTCACGAAAGACTTGGCCCATCACTTCTCCAAGACGCGGCTGGCCGCCCTTCGCGTCGCACCCGATATCCGGCGACGAAGGCCGAAGCCGAAAAGGGGAGGGCCGCATGGCTGACGCCGTCTATTCAGTCATTCCGGTTCAGGGCGGCTGGGCTGTCGAACAGCCCTCCGGTGACTACCTGATGTTCCTCTCGGGGGGCCTAGCCGAAGCCAAGGCGCATGAACTCGCCGGGCTCGACAGCCGGGCGGGGATCAAGGCCCGGGTACTGATCCATGACAGAGACCGAACGCTGCTCGGTCAGCGGGAGTATCCCGCCCGCCAGCCGCCCGATATTGATGGGGAGCGCCGCGCCTAGCGGGCGTGGGGGCTGCTTGTTGGCTGTCCCTCACGCCGCCGGCAGTCTGCTACGCAACTACGATGTTGCGGTCACGGAGGAATCGCCGCCCGCCCTGGGTGGCCCAGCGCTGGGCCTGACCGGCACGGCAATTTGTCGCCTCAACACCAAGAAAACGGCCGACCCGGTCGGGAACCGCAAAGGCCGCGAGGCCAGCGACTTCCACATAATGCCGCACTCTGACGCCGCCCACATCCGGCTGCAGGGCGAAACCAAACGGTACGTCGCGATCACCCAAGGAAATCTGACCATCTCGGTGTAGGAAGCTTCGGTGGTCAGCCAGCCTGCGCCATTTAGTAATGGGCAGACCGAAGTGGCGCCGCGATCATCGGTCTCAGCCTCCGAAGAGCAGGGTAGGGGCTTCCTGCGGTTGCAAAGCGGGGCCTCCCTGGCGAGCCTCGTCGCGGGACTTAATGCCCTTGGCGTGACGCCCCGCGACATGATCTCAATCCTCCAGGCGATCAAGGCGGCCGGCGCTTTGCAGGCCGACATCGAAGTAATGTGAGTTTGCCAACCGACCTGCGCGGGGCCGGCGCGACGGCCGCTGCTCCGGGGCCTTCGTCCTGCGGCGGATCTTGAGCGCTTGTTCTCGACCGTTGAGTGGCGTCAGCTTAGCTCAGCAGTCTCGAGCAAGTCATGTGCCCGCACGAGGAATGACTATGGCCAAGCGTCGCAGAATTTGGGTTCTGATCGGCATCGCTACGACGTTCACAATCATTGGAGGTGGCTTTCCCGCCGCCGCGGCTCCGCAGCCTGATCTTGTTGATATCGGGAAATCGCCAGCCGGTGTCCTTTCGCTCGATCGCGGCAGCATCCACGACCACCGCGGCCGTCACAGCCGCGGCTGGGGACGGGCGCTCACCTCGGTGCAATTGGCCGACCCGATCGCTGAGGCGGGTCGCATGCTTGGGCGAGTCGATCAGATACAGGACTGGGATTGCTCCGGCCGCCGTTATCGCGGGGTCCGGCAGGTTTTTCGGACAGAAAACGAGGAATACGTGCGCAGCGAGCCAATGCGTGGGGATTGGGCGCCGGTCTTGGCCGGCGCGGCCGAGGCGAGAGCCTTCGCGCTCATCTGCCCCGCTGCGGCTCCAAGCAAAGAAGCGATCACAGAGCCGGTGCTCGGATCGACCGGGCCAAAACCTCCGCGGCGCCGGTCCGGGGCGGCGGTAATCTGGATGCCCGGCGCGCGTCCGGACATACCGGAGGACTCCGATGATAGGCGCTGATCCATCGCCAGGGTTAGACGTACGCCAGCAGGTAGCGGCCGTTGCCGGGTGCTGCAGCGGCGACATTTTCTGCGTCGTCACGACCTGGCCCCTGGGGTTGCGACCGCAGCGCGTGGGGAGGGCATGTTCTTCCTTCTGGCCGCTTGAGGAGCTGCCTCCAATGTGGCGTGCTGAACCCCAAGCCGCAGCTAGCGATGGCGACCAGAGAAAGGTTCGGATGCCTGCGCTGCGATCATCGCGCTCACGGTGCCAACCTACTGGCCGGGCGAGCGCAAAGGTCAGACCGAGGTTGAACATGTGGGTGGCGCTCCCCCAGTGGCAGGGGCATCGAAGGTGATGAGAATTCCCGGTTTGGTGTCGTTCAAGATGAACAGAAGATGATGCTGGCCGTTCCGTCAGAGTTCAGGGGCGCTCGCCCATGATGCCTGATCGCTGAGTGGGTTCGCCACCCAGCATTTGGAGTGAACCCCCATGAGATTGCTTATCGCCGCCACGGCGGCTCTCTCGGTCCTCGGTGGCTCGGCGGCGCTGGCGCAGCCATATGGCTATAGCGGCCAGCAAGAATATTATGACCAGCAGCCCTACTACGGCCAACAGCAACAGTATCGCGGCGAAAGCTATGGGCGCGGGTACTACGCCCCTCCCGCGCAATACGGCTATGCCCAGCCCTACGGCGGCAACGCCTACAGCGGTGGGTCAGCCTACTACGGCCGTCAAGTCTACGGTTACAACAGCCGCTCCGACCGTCATGTGCGCCGCGAACATCGTCGCGACCGCGACCGGCACCATGTCGCCCCGCGGCGAGGCGGATACGACCGTCATCACTAACGGCGGCCGGGCTATGAAACCCGCCGGCGCCGCCTCGCTTGCAAGAGCGGAGCGTTCGTCTGGAGAATGACGTAACAGATAACGCCCCGGCGTTTTCGGCCCGCCGCGACCAGGGGCTTATCTGCCCGGCTTGCCATGGCGAAACGTCAGGGTCGAGGCGCTTCCCCCCCTGACCTGCCGCGCCGCCTGTCAGACGCGCGGCGCCGGTCGCTGGATGCGTGGCCCGAGATTCTCCAGGACGGCGCGTGCGTCGAACGCGGCCGGATCATCGGCGGGCTTGGCCCCGCGTCGCATCACGATCTCCGCCGTCGCCTCGAATTTCTCGATGGTCCGAATATCCATCCTGTTGCCGAGGAAGGGGCTGCCCATGTGCGGACCCCAGTTGTTCCAGCCATGGCCGTGACCGTAGTAGCTCCAACTCGGTGCGAAGTGCCCGAAGTGAGAGCCATACCAGGCGCTATAGAAGGGGTCGGTCTGCACATAGGCGCGTGCCTTCCGGTCGGTCTGGCGATCGGCGATCGTGAACCAGTCGAAGCCTTGCGCCTGCGTCAATTCGGCGGCTCGATAGAGCAGGTAACTCTCGACGGTCTCCCGCGACGTCAGGCTGTTGCCGGCGAAACTCACACGATAGCGTTCGGGCTCAATACGCTGTTCCGAAAAGCCGCCCGGCACCGGACGCCCGGGCTGGACGGCGATGTTTGGTTGGTAAGGCGTGGCCGTGGCGCACGCGCTAAGCATCGCGAGCGCCAGCATGGAGCCCGCTATGCGGCTCGATCGTTTCGACATTCTCATCGCCCTATTCGTCATGCTCTCGACTTTTCTGCCGGCCACGTGTGCCAGCTTACGGTTAACCCTATGAATCCTCCACACAGTATTCGTGGCTTCAGTCTGGCCATCGTGGTCTCTGCCGGTCTCGCTGCGTCGGCTGTTCCGGCCGTCGCCGAGCCATACCTGTTTGCCGGACACGCGGGCCCGCCAGGCGTCACGGCGCCGAATTCCCGACCCGATCGTCGCTCGTTCTCCGTGGCGCCACCGAGCAGCCCATATGGAAAGCGGGCCTCCCCGCCTTCCCAGCCCTTGACCGCCCGCGCGATACCGCCGCCACGGAGCGTTTGCCGCAGACTGGTTCGTGATCCCCGCTACGGCTATGTCGAGGTGCAATTCCCTTGCTGACCGGGGCCACTGCGCGGGCGCCGAGCCAACGGTTCCCGAGGGTGCGCTCAAGGCTCGTTTCCGCCCATCAGCGGCCGTCCGGGGCGGGAGCACCTGTTGAGCCGGCTTTGACCAGGATCAGCGCGCCAAGCCGTGCGATCCCAGGCGCCTTGCCGGCAATCGGCCGCCCGCGCCGGTCCGCTGAGATCCAGGCTCAGGCCCAGCGATTGTCTTGAATGCCCGCCATAGCCGTACCCGGTGTCATATCCATATCCATACCCATAGCCATAGCCATAGCCATAGCCCCGACCACCCTGCGTCTGCTGTACGAAGATGCTCAGATTACCGTTGCTTCCTACGGGAATGTCGCTTTGGACGTAGGCGCTGCGGTATCCGCCGGTGCCGACGGCGACCCCGACCTGGCCGTGGATCTGCCGCGCTGGCCTGCCCTCCAGCTGATCGAGGGCCTCGGCGTCCTGCCAGGGCGTCGTGGGGGCTGCGCGAAGGTAGGCGTCGATCTGCTCGCTGGTGGTCATCGGCGCCGCAGGGGGCTTGTCGACGGCGGGCGCCGGCATGGCAGGCGCATTGGTGGGCGACGGCGCGACGCGCGCGGTCGCGATAGGCTCTTGGTCGGCGGAACTCGCCGACGCCGCCTGTGTCGTGGCCGACAGGCCGAAAGCCAGCATGATCCCCAAGCGAACTGTGATGGCGATTCTCGGTCGTAATGAGACGCTCATTGTCGCCGTCCGGGCCCGTTTGCGGCCGCGGGCCGATCGGAGAGCGTTTGCCCCTGCTGGCTCTGGCCGGGCGTGAAGGGCTTCAAATCCGCGATCTGCTGGCTCTCCAGCCGGAAGCGGACCTTCTCGCCGGGCACGACACCTTCGAGCATCGCGCTCTTGGCCACCTGGAACGGCATGGTTCCCGCGGGCCAGTTGATGCCTTCGATGGGTTCGTAAGCGATCGTGACGCGTCCACCGGGGACATCGATGGCCTGGACAACGCCAATACCGAAGATCTCGCTCATGTTGATCGGCGCTTGCCGAGGCGGGGGTACGGCCGGTCGAGACCGGGGCGCCGGCCCGCTCGGGGCGCGCGAGGCCGGCGGCCGTCCCTGGCCAGGTCGACCTGACTGTCCCCGACCGTACTGAGCCGCCGCGGGTGTCGCCGCGGCGAGACAGGCTGCCAGGACCAACAGGATGGACGGCGCGCGCGTGAGGGGTTGGCTGGCCATGTCAGCGCCGGCCCCCGCCGTGGTGACCGCCACCACCGTGCCCGCCGCCCCGATGCCCGCCGCCGCCGTGCGACCCGCCGCCGTAGAATCCGAACCCGAACGAGCTGAACGCCGGGCGGGCGTAGTAGGATCGACCATAGTAGCCGGAGGGGTAGTACCGCGACGACGCATAGGCCGGGGGCTGCACGGCGGCCACGATGCAGGCCGGCGGTGGCGGTGCGGGGCCCGCAGCAGCACTCGCGGCATTGTCAGACGGCGCCGCTTCCGCCGGGGCGGGGGCGGGGCCCGAAGCCGGCGCGCCCGCTACGATGGCGCCTGGCGTGTCGCAGGGAACGACGTAGTAGGCGATCCGCTGCGGAGCCTGCGGATAGGTCGCGCAGGCGCTCAGCATTCCGGTCGCGATCGCCAAGACTGCGCCGGATCGGATACGGGACGCCAGCATGATCCTACTCCCGATTACACCGCCGGATCATGCGCCCGTTAGATGGAGACACCTATAGCTTTGCTTGGGGACAGAGCCTGGACTAGGCCTCGACTTCCGGATTTTCAGGCCTCGGGCCGCAGGTGATTATTGGGCCGGATTACTTCGTGCGAAGCTTCGCAACTCACCGCCAGGTTGCTGCAGGAGGATCTCGACGGGGCGTCCGCTGCCTTCCGCCGCCGCGGCGAACCGCAGCGCCGCCTCTTCCGCGTCGACCCTATAGGGGAAGTCTCCCACCGAACCCCCGTCGGAGATCACACGCCAGCCGTCGCCGATGCGGAGGATGGCGATCGAGATCGAGACAGGCGGCTGTTCCATAAGGCCTCCGTTCAGCGAAGCGGGATCGACCAACCGATACCCGCCCGGTCATTATACGCGCCTCGGTGGCTTCGATTAAGGCTGCGTGCTCACGGCTAGGCCCTGGCTGCTGATCGACGGCGGACGAGGGCGTACGGGATGGCCCCTGCGAGGATTGCCATCAAGAAGGTTAGATAGACCTTCCACTCATACTGGGCGGCCAGCAGCAGAGAGGCGGCGATGCCAAGCGCAGCCGTCACCGGGAAACGCCTGATCGAGGGGTCCTTGAACGGTCGTTTCAGGTCAGGCCTGGTGTAGCGCAGGATGATGACGGCGGCGTTGACGCTCGCGAAGACCAAGGTGACGCCCAGTGACGAGAGGCTGGCGACGAACTTCACCTCGCCCAGGACGGCGAAGATACACGCCGCGGCCAGCATGACGATCGCCCCAATCCACGGGCTCTTGCTCTTGCCGAGCGTACGCTGCAACGCCTTGGGAAGGTCGCCAGCGCGGGCCATGCCGAACAGCAGCCGACTACCGGAAACGGACGCGTTGAGCACTGCGTTCGCGGTCGCGAGCAGGGCGGCTCCGGTGATAACCACTCCGGCCCATTGGCCCAGTTGGCTGGCTGCCGCGACGAGCGGGAAATCGGATGACCCGATGCTCCGCGCATCGACCAGGGCCAAGACGCCGAAGATCACCGCGATGTAGACCGCGGTCGACACACAAAGGGCGACCATGAAGGCGCGCCAGAGGTCGCGGCCCGGCTCCTTCGCTTCCTCGGAGAGCGTCGCCATGTGCTCGTAGCCCGAGTAGATGAAGAACACGATCGCCGCCCCCTGGAGTACGCCCCCCCAGTCCTGCGGCGCCGCGATCTTTGGGGGCAGCGCCGAGCCCTTCAGGCCGATGGCCCACGCTGCGAACGCGATCAGGCAGAGGACCTGAATCGTCGTCAGCACCGCGCTTACGGCCGAGGCCTTTGTCACGCCGGCGATATTGATGCCGGTGGCAAGCGCCATCAACCCGAGCGCCACCAGAACTGGAGGCATCGCCAAAAAGGTCTGCAGGTAATTGCCGAAGGTCAGGCCGACGGTGGCGAAGGTCGCCGCGCCGTGGACCGCGATGAACAGTCCGACGGCAAAGGCGACGGCAGGCGCCTTCGGCAGCGCTTGGCGCAGGAAGCTGTGCTCGGCGCCGGCGCTGGGCATCGCCGAGGCGAGTTCCGCGTAGGATAGGCCTGAGAAGGCCGAGATCACGGCGGCGATCAGGAAGCTCACCCAGATCGCTTCGCCGGCGGCCCCGGCCGCCGGGCCTATCACGGCATAGATCCCGGCGCCGATGATCGTGCCGATGCCGTACAAGGAGAGCCGTCCCAAACCGAGCGTCTTCGCCAGTCCGCCGCTCGGGCTCGATGTCGATGTCATGTCTGCTCTCACGGCGAAGGTTGCGTTTCAAACGCCGCGTCGCTGCATTCGATGCGAAGTATCGGCAGCTTGACGCCGGTGGCTCCCACCAGGAGGTTGGGCGCACACGAACTGAACCGGCGGGCCGATGACCTACTGCCTCGGAATTCTCTTACGCGGCGGGTTGGTGCTCGCTTCGGACTCGCGATCGAACGCGGGCGTCGATCAGGTGACGCAGGTGCGCA
>CALEOQ010000083.1 GCA_937910255.1 uncultured Caulobacteraceae bacterium
GTGGTGGGTGATGATAATAAGGAGGAAAGACACGGTATAAAGGAGGAGAGGCGGAAGGAAGATGGCGGTTAGATGCAAGGACATGATATTTTTTTTTTCAAGCAGAAGACGGCATACGAGATTACGACGTGACTGGAGTTCAGACGTGTGCTCTTCCGATCTGCGACGTCGACCTCCAGCTCGCGCCACAGAGGGTGGACCACGTCTCGGCGGGCCAGCACCCGTATGCGCCAGCCGTCCGCCGCGAGCGCGCGCACGAGGTATCGGCCGAGGAACCCCGTCGCGCCGGTGACCGTGACGAGACCCCGCGCCACCCTAGGCGGGCTCGGCTTCGGCCAGGCTGGCGAGATAGTCAGCCTTGGCCCGCGAGCGGCTGAGCTTGCCCGACGAGGTCTGCGGCAGGGCGTGGCCGCCCACGAGGTTCACCTGGGCCTCGACGCCGTGGCGCTGGCGGAGCAGGTCGGTGACCTCCACGGTCAGCTTCTGGCGTATTTCGGTATCGCTGCTGCGGGTCTGGACCAGGACGATCACCGCCTCTTCGCCGTCGGCGGGGACGGAGAAGGCGGCGACATCGCCGCTGCGCAGGCCGGCGATCTCCGCCTCGGCGGTCCATTCCAGGTCCTGCGGCCAGATATTGCGGCCATTGAGGATGATCAGGTCCTTGTTGCGGCCGGTCAGGACGATCTCGCCCTCGGACAGATAGCCGATGTCGCCGGTGTCGAGCCAACCGTCGGCCCCCAGGGCGCGGGCCGTGGCGTCAGGGTCCTGGAAGTAGCCGCTCATCAGGCTGGGACCTCGAGCGAAGACCCGCCCGGCGCGACGCTCCGGCAGGATCTCGCCCCGCTCGCCGCGGACCTGAAGCTCGTGACCCGGCAGGGGCGGCCCGCAGCGGGCGAACTCCCGGGCGCGGGAGGAGGGCGCGTCCGAGACGGCCACGCCGTCCCGTTCCAGGCGGCCCACATCCAGGCGCTCGGTCGCCAGACCTTCGCCTAGAGGCGCCATCGTCAGCGCCAGCGTCGCCTCGGCCATGCCGTAGCTGGCCACATAGGCCCGGGGGTCGAAGCCCGCCGCGGCGAAGCGCGCGGCGAAGTCCCGCAGGGGTTTGGTGCGGATCATGTCGCCGCCGAGGCCGGCGATCCGCCAGCGCGACAGGTCATAGGCTTCGAGGCTGGCGGTCTCGGCCCGCCGCGCGCAGAGCTCGTAGCCGAAGGTGGGGCTGTAGGAGATGGTCGAGCCGTTCCTGCCCATCAGGTCGAGCCAGAGCAGGGGGCGGCGGACAAAGGCGCCGGTGGGCATCAGGTCCGCCGACATCTGGGCGGTCAGGGGGCTCAGCAGGAAGCCGACCAGCCCCATGTCGTGATAGAGCGGCAGCCAGGAAAACGCCCGGTCCTCCGGTCGCACCTGCAGCCCGTCGCGGGTGATCGCCAGGGCGTTGGCCATCAGCGCCCGGTGGGTGACCAGCACGCCGGTGGGGAAGCGCGTGCTGCCGGACGAGAACTGAAGATAGCAGGGGCTATCGGGCCCGACCTCGGGCAGGGCATGGCCTGCAGGCGCCGGCAGATCGGCGAGGCCGCCGGCGAACCTCAACGGCCGAACAGCGGCGATGTCGCTCACCCAGGCGGCCATGGCCAGCGGTCCGAGCAGCGCGTCCGCCGCCGCGGCGTCCAGCATCCGGGCCATCTGTTCGATGTAGTTGGCCCGGCCGCCGAGCGGCGCGGGAAGGGGCAAGGGCGCCGGGATCAGGCCGGCATACTGGCAGGCGAAGAAGGCGCGGGCGAAGTCGCCGTCGGTCTCGGCGATCAAGCCAATCCGGTCGCCTGGGGCCAAGCCCGTGGCCAGAAGCCGACCCGCCAGATCCCGGGCCGCGGCGCGAAGATCGGCATAGGCGAGGGCTTCGGCCAACTCGCCGCGCAGGCCGTGAAAGTTCAGCCCCGTCTCGCCCTGGGCGGCGTAGTCCAAGGCCTCGATCAGGGTGGGAAAATCGGCGCGGCGAAGGGCGCGGCCAGGCGCGGTCGGGGTGATCATCACCCTGGCTTTCGCCCGGTTCCCGCAGGCCGGCAAGACATTCTTATGGAATTTTTATGTCTGCCCCATGACTGCCCGTGATCTGCCGCAGGCGCACCAACATGCCTGCGGCCATGGCCAGGGTTGCGCCGACCAGCGCCGCGCCAGCGCCGGGCAGACCATAGGTTCCGATCGCCACGGGCAGGACGGCCAGAAAGGCCACGGCTGCGGTCAGGCGCACCCACACCACCACGCCGGGCCGGCCCAGGGACACCAGCATCGGCTCCAGCGGCAGGGCCCAGACCCCGATCACGGCGGCGGCCAGTTGCCAGATCATGGTCGACTGGGCCGCAGCGAAGTCGGCGCCCAGCACCAGGGCCAGCAGGGCTTCCCCGGCGAAGACGGCGACGAGCAGCAGCAGGCTCGCCGCGGCGCCCCCGACCAATCCGACCCGAAGGGCCAACCGCCCCATGGCGCCGGCGCGCCCCGAGGCGTGCAGCTTGGCGAGTTCCGGATAGAGGGCCGGGATCAGCAGGCGGGCGGGCTTGGCCAGGGCGTCGGCGATCTGCCGGGCCACGCGCCAGAGGCCGGCGTCGGCGGCGCCGGCCATCGCCCCGACGGCCAGGGTGGCCACGTGGGTGAAGGCCACGTCCACGCTGCTCGACGCATTGGTCGCCCAGGCGAATCGCCAAGCCTTGGGCAGGCCCGCGGTGAGGGGGCCTGTCCAGGCAAAGGCGGTCCAGAGGCCGCGGCGGCGCATCTCAAGGGCGGCGGCCCCCGCCACATAGGCGAAGGCCGCCACGGAGCCGAGCGCCCAGATCGCCAGGAAGAAGACCAGCGGCGCATCGATCGCCATACCCACGGCGGCTCCGGCGAGACGCACGGCCGAGCTGATGGCGCCCTGGGCGGCGAGCAGGGGGAAGAGATCAAACAGCCGCAGCAGACCCACCGCGGCGGGGGGCGCCAGGACCGCCACGCCGAGCGCGGACGCCGCCGCCCGGCCCCGGGCCGCGTCCCGCGCGCCCAGGCCCCGACCC
>CALEOQ010000084.1 GCA_937910255.1 uncultured Caulobacteraceae bacterium
GGGGCCGCGGTGTGCGTGACCCGAGCTGGGGCGGGTGGGCGCGGGACTCAAGCGGGAGGGAACCCCACAATCCATGGATCAGCCGAGGGCGGATCGCCTGGAACAGGATGTCGATCAGGGTAACGGCGACGACGATCACCACGGCGATGGCTGCGACGCGGGAATAGTTGAAGCTGTTCAGGCTATCGAACAGGATCTGGCCGATGCCGCCGGCCCCGATGAGGCCGAGGATGGTGGCCGCCCGGCTGTTGGATTCGAAGCGGTAGAGGGCATACGAGGTCCAGAGCGGCGCCACCTGCGGGACCACGCCCCAGGCGATCTCCTGCAGCTTGTGGGCGCCGGTGGCGCGCACGCCTTCCACCGGACCCTTGTCGATGGACTCCACGGCCTCGGAGAACAGCTTGCCCAGCACCCCGCCGGTGTTGAGCGCCAGCGCCATGACGCCGGCGAAGGGGCCAAGGCCGACGGCGACCACGAACACCATGCCGATGACCAGGTCCGGCACCGAACGCAGAATGTCCATCACCCGGCGCACCGGCCACTGGATGGCCGGCGGCGCGATATTGCGGGCGCCCAGCAGACCCAGCGGGACGGCGATGAACACCGCCAAGGCCGTGCCCCACATAGCCATCTGGATGGTCAGCCACATCTGGCTGATGAAGAAGGGCAGAAGCTCGAAGTCCGGGTTGACGAAGGCCCGCCCGAACTCGCGCATATTGTCCGAGCCGGTGAACAGCAGCGGGAACTTCTCGATCTCAGCCGGGCCAAAGCTGAGCGCCAGGACGATGGCGATCCCGCCCCACAGCAGGACATCGAAGATCCACTGACCCATGGGCCGCGCGGGCGGCTTCAGGGCGGCGCTGGTCGCGGTGTCGGTCACAGGCGTCAGGCTCTTCGTCTATCAGGGCGCGGCTGTCGCAGGCGTCTGGGTCGGCGGCGCGGCGGCCTCGCCGGCCCGGGCCTCCAGGGCCTCCCGCTCGGCCTGGATGGCCTCGAGGGTGGCCTGGGCCTCGGCGATACGGGCCTGGTCGCCAGCGTTCCTGGCGCTCAGCAGGGCCTCGGTGGCCTCCATCTCGCGCACCGGCAGCAGGTGGGTGGCGTCGGCCGGCAGGAAGCCGCCGATGGAGATGGCCGACAGCAGCTTGCGCTGGCGCTCGGCCTCGGGGCCTTCGCCCTTGCCATAGGTCAGGAAGAACTGGCGGACCTTCTCCTTCACCGCCGGGTCCAGGTCCTTGCGCCAGACGATCGGGTCCTCGGGCAGCTTCGGCGATTCCCAGATCACCTTGACCTTGTCGGCCACGGTGGGCTGGCCGTTGGCGCGGTTTTCCTCGTCCCGGAGGCCCTGCAGGCGGATGGCGGTGGAGTTGTTGGTGGCCACGTCCAGCACGCCATTGGCCACGGCGAACAGGTTGGCCTGATGGTTGGCGGCCCGGACCTGCTTGAAGCACTTCTCAGGCTCGATGCCCTCCGGCGCGAACAGATAGGTCATGGGCGCCAGCGTGCCGGAGGTGGACTTGGCGTCGCCGATGCCGAAGTCGAGGCTCTGGTCGCACTTGAGCACGTCTTCCAGGGTCAGGCCGCTGGCCGCCGTGGCGATCAGCACCGAGCGATAGCCGTCCTCGCCGGAGGGATCGAAGGTGCGGGCGAAGATCTCGGCGTCGGCGCGGCGTACGGCCTCCAGGCCCGAGAGGTTGGAGAACCAGCCCACATCGGTCTGGCCAAACCGCAGGGCCTCGATCAGCGCGGTGTAGTTGGAGCCGTAGAAGGGCTTCACCGGGATGCCGATCTCCTTCTCCATGTCGGCCAGGATCGGCCGCCAGAAGGTGTCGAGGCTGGTGGAGTTCTCCGTCGCCAGGACCGAGAAGTTCAGCACTTCTGGGGCGTCGCTGGCGGTGTCGGCGCGCTCCGAACAGGCGCTGAGGCCAAGGGCGACCAGCAGGCCAGCGGCGAGGAGGCTGCGGCGGATCATTGGGGGGCTCCTTCCCAGAAGACGTCTTCGAATTCCGGACCGTAGATGTCGATGAGCTGTTTGCGGGTCAGGTCCTGGGCCGGCCCATCATAGACCACCTTGCCGGCCTTCAGCGCCACCACCCGGTCGCAATAGCGCATGGCGTAGTCCACCTGGTGCAGGGTGACGATCAGGGTCAGGCCGTCGGCCCGGTTCAGGTCGCGCAGAATCTCCATCACCCGACGGGCCGAGACGGGGTCCAGCGAGGCGACCGGCTCGTCGGCCAGGATGATCTTGGCCTTCTGAACGAGGGCGCGCGCAATGGCCGCCCGCTGCTGCTGGCCGCCGGAAAGCGTGCCCGCCCGCTGGCCGGCATATTCGGCCACGCCCACCCGGGCGAGCGCGGCCATGGTCGCGCCCTTGGTCTCGGCCGGCCAGAAGCCCAGCAGGCCGCGGAGGAACCCGATCCGGCCGAGCGAGCCCATGGCCACATTGGTGAACAGGGTCAGCCGGCCCACCAGGTTGAACTGCTGGAAGATCATGCCGATGCGGATGCGGGTGCGGCGCACATTGCGGTCGACCCGGCCGTCCGACTGCACCTGGTCGCCAAAGGCCTCGATCCGGCCGGCGCCCTTGTCGATGGGGGCCAGGCCGCTGATGGCGCGCAGCAGGGTGGACTTGCCCGATCCCGAAGGACCGATCAGGGCGATCATCTCACCACGGGCGACGTCGATCGAGACGGTGTCCAGCGCGCGCCGGGCTCCGAAACTCTTCGACACTTGGCGCACCGAAAGGACGGCAGCGTCAGACATGTACGGCGAATATCCCCTGGACGTCGGCGGCCGGACTCATAACCCGCGTGTGTCGCCGAGCCCCACGACGGTTTCATGACATGGGCGCCGGGCGCGGTCCAGCATGCGGCCCCCGCGCGCGCCCGATCGTGGTGTCGCAGGCGGATTTAACCCGCGCCAACCCCTGGCCCGGCAAGGTTCTGTGGTCCCCGCCCTTTACATCCGATCCATATGCCCCTATTTCGCATGGCTCCGGCGGACCCCGTTGTCCTAAGCGTTGCTAACGCCGGATTGGGTTCAACAATCTGTTGGGGGTTGCGTGAGGTGCATAAGTACCATACGCCCCTGGACCTGGTCCGTGAGCGGTCACCGGAGCGTCCTGTCGCCTTTGCGCGACCGGATGCTGTGGCCCTAGCGGCCCGTTGGTTCCAGGAAAATTTTAAAGGCGACGTCTTCTACGCTGTGAAGGCCAATCCTTCGCCGTGGGTCATCGAGACCCTGGCGGCGAACGGTGTGCGGTCCTTCGACGTGGCGAGCCTGCCCGAGGTCGAGCTGGTCTCCCAGCTCGTGCCGGGCGCGCGCATGGCCTTCATGCATCCGGTGAAGAACCGCCGGGCGATCTCGTCGGCCTATTTCGACCATGGGGTCCGCACCTTCGCGCTGGATACGCACGAAGAGCTGGCCAAGATCCTCGACGCCACGGGCCAGGCCGCCGACCTGAACCTCATTGTGCGCCTGGGGGTCTCGGCCGAGGGCGCGGCCTATTCCCTGGCCGGCAAGTTCGGGGTCGACGCCTATGAGGCGCCCGAGCTGCTGCTCGCCGCCCGCCGGGCCACCAACGAGCTGATGGGCGTCTCCTTCCATGTGGGCAGCCAGTGCATGCGGCCGACCGCCTTCCAGGCGGCCATGACGCAGGCCTCCCGCGCCCTGGTCCGCGCCGGCGTGTTCGCCGACGTGGTGGATGTGGGCGGCGGCTTCCCCTCGGTCTATCCGGGCATGACCCCGCCGTCGCTGGCCGAGTACATGGACTCCATCGACCGGGGCTTCGCCGAGATGATGGTCCATGAGACCACCGAGCTGTGGTGTGAGCCCGGCCGGGCCCTGGTGGCGGAGTCCTCCTCGGTGCTGACCGCCGTCGAGCTGCGCAAGGGCGACGCCCTCTATCTGAACGACGGCTCCTACGGCAGCCTGTTCGACGCCACCCACACCAAGTGGCCCTTCCCGGTGAAGCTGATCCGCCGCGAGGCGGACGGCGCGACCCGCGAAGTGGACGGACCGCTGAAGCCCTATCGCTTCTATGGCCCGACCTGCGACTCCCTGGACCACATGCCGGGCCCCTTCTGGCTGCCCGAGGATGTGCGCGAAGGCGACTATGTCGAGATCGGCATGCTCGGCGCCTATGGTGTGGCGATGAACACCCGCTTCAACGGTTTCGGCGACACCGAGACCGTGGCGGTCGACGATCCGCCCATGGCCTCCATGTTCGGCCTTGCGCCCCGCGCCATTCCGGCGCCGCGCAGCGAAAGCCAGAATGTCGTCAAGCTGTCGCGGGCGCGGAGCAAGAAACGTCGTCGGCGCTAGGGCGTTAGGTCCCTCGCCGACGCATAAGACGCGACCGGTCGCTCCGTCCCGGTCGCGTCCTTCATTCATGGACGGGCGCTCAAACTCTAGGACTCCAAGAGAATGAACGCTGAGGTTCAGTCCAACCGCAAGGCCGAGCTGCTGTCGTCCACCGTCGAGCATGTGGCCATCGACCAGTACGACGCCCGGCCGATCATCGACGCCATGCGTCAGATGAGCTTCACCAGCCGCGACACCGCCCGGGCCGCCGACATCTTCTCCATGGCGCTGGAAGATCCCTCCTGCTCCACCTGGCTGACCCTGGCCGGCTCGACCAGCGCCGGCGGCTGCATGCACATCTATCGCGACATGGTGAAGTACGGGCTGATCGACGCCGTGGTCGCCACCGGCGCCTCCATCGTCGACATGGATTTCTTTGAGGCCCTGGGCTTCAAGCACTATCAGGCCAAGGAGCCGGTGGACGATCGCGACCTGCGCGCCCTCTATATCGACCGGATCTACGACACCTATATCGACGAGGAAGAGCTGCAGACCTGCGACGCGGTGATCAAGGAGATCACCGACCAGCTGGAGCCGCGGCCCTATTCCTCGCGGGAATTCATCTGGGAAATGGGCAAGTGGCTGGCGGCGGGCAACGCCAAGAAGCCCGGCTCGCTGATCCAGACGGCCTATGAGGAAGGCGTGCCGATCTTCTGCCCGGCCTTCACCGATAGCTCGGCCGGCTTTGGCCTGGTCAAGCATCAGGTGGAACAGATGAAGGCGGGCAAGCCGTATCTGACCATCGACTCCATCGCCGACTTCCGCGAGCTGACCGACGTGAAGATCGCGGCCGGCACCACGGGCCTGTTCATGGTCGGCGGCGGCGTGCCCAAGAACTTCGCCCAGGACACGGTGGTCTGCGCCGAAATCCTCGGTGAGGAGGTCGACATGCACAAATACGCCATCCAGCTGACGGTGGCCGATGTGCGCGACGGCGCCTGCTCGTCCTCGACGCTGCAGGAGGCCTGCTCCTGGGGCAAGGTGGACGTCACCTGGGAACAGATGGTGTTCGCCGAGGCCACCACCGTGGTCCCGCTGATCGCCTCGGACGCCTGGCACCGCGGCTCGTGGAAGACCCGCGAACGCCGCCGCTGGAACAAGCTGTTCGAAAAGAAAGCCTAAGCCTCAGGCCCCGCCCCGGCGGGGCCTTTTTCGTTGAGCGGCGCGCTTGGCCTGGCCCCTTCTCACTCCGTCATGGCCCGGCTTGACCGGGCCATCCATGAACACCGGCGAACGGCTGTGTGCATGGGCCCTCGGGTCAAGCCCGAGGGAGACGGTGTAGAGGAGAGGAGCGCCGCCCCCTTTCGCTTCGCCGCGCATCGGGCGCATGATCATGGAAAATCCAGAGGGGGACGCCATGAAGCTGCTCACGCCCGCCATCCTCGCCGTCCTGGCGATCACTGCGACGCCGGCCGTAGCCCAGGAGGCCGCGCGGCCCGCCGGCTATCTGCCGCCTGCGACCCTGCCGGATGCCGCCCTGATCCTGCCGCCGCCCCCGGCCGAGGGCGGCGCCCGGGACGAGGCCGACCGCGACGTGTTCCGCAAAACCCGCGCCCTGGAGGGCTCGCCCCGCTGGGGGCTGGCCCAGAACGACGTGCCCACGGCGCCGGCCGCCATGATGCAGAATTTCGCCTGCGCGCTCGGCGCCGAGCTGACGCCGCAGAATGCGCCCAGGCTCAACATGCTGATGTCCCGGGTCGGCCTGCAGCTGGGCGCCCAGGTGGCCAGCGTGAAGGACATCTTCAAGCGCCCCCGGCCCTATCTGATCCAGGACGGCCCGATCTGCGTGGCCAGGTCCCATGAGCTGGACGAGAGCCCGGACTATCCTTCGGGCCATTCCACCTGGGGCTTCGCCAACGCCCTGATCCTGGCGCAGATGGCGCCGGAACGGGCCGGCCAGATTCTCGCCCGCGGCCGGGCCTTCGGGGAAAGCCGGGTGGTCTGCGGCGTCCATTCCCCCAGCGCCGTGGAGGCCGGCCGCCTCAACGGCGCGGCCATCGTCGCAGCCCTGAACGCCAGCCCGGCCTTCCGGGCGGACGTCGAGGCCGCCAAGGCCGAGGTGGACTCAGCCCGCGCCAAGGGCCTCGCCGACGAGGCGACCATGCCCGGCGGAACATGCGCCACCGAGGCCGAACTGATCGCCAAAGCTGCCTATTGAGGCGGGGAGCCGCGATAGCCGCGTCACCCTGGGCCTTGTGCCCAGGGTCCCTCTCGACGCTGGCGCCCGCCCTCGACAGGGACCCTCGGGACAGGCCCGAGGGCGACGAAACATGATGGGCCGGGAGACCGCAGCCCCAGGGGCCAGCCGCTAGGCGGTTGCCACAGGCCCCTCACTCCGCATACTCCGCGCCAAAGTCGAATAAGGGAGTTGCGCCGTGAGTGATGGCGAGATTTTTCCGGTATCCGAGGCCTGGGCCGAACGGACCCAGATGGACGCCGCGGCCTATGAGGCCGCCTGTCAGCGGGCCGACCAGGACCCGGAGGGCTATTGGCGCGAGGTCGCAGGCCGGCTGGACTGGTCCAAGCCCTTCACCCAGGTCAAGGACGTCTCGTTCGCCGCCTCCGACTTCCACATCAAGTGGTTCGCCGACGGCGAGCTGAACGTCAGCGTCAACTGCATCGACCGGCATCTGCCCGAACGCGCCGACCAGGTGGCGATCATCTGGGAGAGCGACGATCCGGAGGTCTATGACGCCCTGACCTACGGCCAGTTGCACGCCGAGGTCTGTCGCATGGCCAATGTGCTGAAGGCCAAGGGGGTCAAGAAGGGCGACCGGGTCACCATCTATCTGCCGATGATCCCGGCTGCGGCCGTGGCCATGCTGGCCTGTTCGCGGATCGGGGCGGTGCATTCGGTGGTGTTCGGCGGCTTCTCCCCCGACAGCCTGGCCGGCCGCATCCAGGACTGCGACTCCCGCATCGTCATCACCGCCGACGAGGGCGTGCGCGGCGGCAAGACCGTGCCGCTCAAGGCCA
The DNA here is from genome assembly GCA_937910255.1 of uncultured Caulobacteraceae bacterium. Classification (GTDB taxonomy): domain Bacteria; phylum Pseudomonadota; class Alphaproteobacteria; order Caulobacterales; family Caulobacteraceae; genus Phenylobacterium. Next base: position 7,336 of record CALEOQ010000084.1, read on the forward strand.
ATGTGGACGAGGCGCTGAAGTCCTGCCCGGACGTGACCGACGTCATCGTCGTGCGCCGCACCCGGGCCGACGTGCCCATGGTCGAAGGCCGCCACGCCTCTTATGGCGAGCTGAAGAAGACCGTCAGATCGGAA
>CALEOQ010000085.1 GCA_937910255.1 uncultured Caulobacteraceae bacterium
TGTTTGTAAGGAGGCGGGCACAACAGAGACCTCGCCCCTTCCCCTACCCGAGGCTCTTCCGATCTTTGGAAAACGGGATGAGCTCCAGGGGCGGGGTCAGAACCCCCACGACAATGCAGACCAGGGCCACGCCCTTGCGGCCAAGACCCTCGGTCATGCCCGGGATCCGCGGGCGCACCAGGCGATCGAGGACCTGCGCTGGCCTGCGCGCGCCCCGCGCGCCCTTCTCCAGGCTGGCGCCCTTGACCTTGAGCCGGAGCAGCCAGCGCGGCAACCAGACGGTCTCGCTGCCCACCAGCATCTGGCCGGCGATCAGCACCACGGTGAAGGCCAATAGGGTCGGCACGCCGGGCACGGCGCTGACCGGCGTCATGGTGATTAGGCCGGCCATGAACAGCAGAGGCCCATAGGCCCGTCCGCCGATGGCGTCGCGCACCTCTTCCAGGCTGACCTTGCCGCCCTCCGACGCCGAAGCCGTGTCGCAGACACAGAGGATGACATCGTCGAGGGTGCGAGGATTGTCAGGCATGGCGGCTCCCGGGGCGTGGCCAATCAACGCCCCGGGCGGCCATTGGCGCCGCGGAGGCGCCTAGAAAGCGTTCTCGCCGGTGATGGCGCGGCCCAGGATGAGGGCGTGGACGTCGTGGGCGCCCTCATAGGTGTTGACGGTCTCAAGGTTCGCCGCGTGCCGCATCACGTGGTACTCGCCGCTGATGCCGTTGCCCCCGTGGATGTCGCGGGCCTCCCGGGCTATGGCCAGGGCCTTGCCGCAGTTGTTGCGCTTCATCAGGCTGATGGCCTCGGGAACCCAGGCCCCCTGGTCGATCAGCCGGCCCAGCGCCAGGGCGCCTTCGAAGCCCAGCGCGATCTCGGTCTGCATGTCGGCCAGCTTCTTCTGCACCAGCTGGCGGGCGGCCAGCGGCTTGCCGAACACCTGGCGGCTGGCGACATAGTCGCGGCTGGCGTGCAGGCAGAATTCCGCCGCCCCCATGGCGCCCCAGGCGATGCCGTAGCGGGCCTTGTTGAGGCAGGAGAACGGCCCGCGCAGGCCCGAGACGCCGGGCAGCATCTGGTCCTCGGGCACGAAGACGTCCGACAGCGCGATCTCGCCGGTGACGGACGCGCGCAGGGACAGCTTGTTGTTGATCTTCGGCGTGGTCAGGCCCTCGGAGCCGCGATCCACCAGGAAGCCGCGGATCACCCCGTCGAGCTTGGCCCAGACCAGGGCCACGTCGCTGATCGGACTGTTAGTGATCCACATCTTGGACCCGTTCAGCACGAAGCCGCCGTCGACCTTCTTGGCCACGGTGCGCATGGAGGCCGGATCGGAGCCGCCATCGGCCTCGGTCAGGCCAAAGCAGCCGATGATCTCGCCCCGCGCCATGCCGGGCAGGTACTTCTGCTTCTGGGCCTCGGAGCCGAAGGCGAAGATCGGATACATGACCAGCGAGGACTGCACGCTCATGGCCGAGCGATAGCCGGAATCCACCGCCTCGATCTCACGGGCGATCAGGCCATAGGCCACGTGGTTGACGCCGGCGCCGCCGTATTCCTCGGGGATGGTGGCGCCCAGGAAGCCCAGGGCCCCCATCTCGCTCATGATCTCGCGGTCGAACCGCTCCTCGGCATAGGCCGAGACCACCCGCGGCAGCAGCTTGTCTCGCGCATAGGCCCGAGCCGCCTCCCAGATCATCCGCTCATCTTCTGAAAGCCGCGAGACGAGATCCAGCGGGTCCTCCCAGCGGAAGGTCTTCGGGGTCTCACCGGAATCCAGAGCCATGGCGGGCCTCCTTGATCTGCAACGCCTCAATTCTCAAGCCCGGGTTATGAACCCAAATCGACCGGTTTTACAGCCGCCTTCACGTCTCGCCGTGCGCGCCGTCAGGGGGCAGGGATGAAAAAGGGCCCCGTCCAGGCGGGGAGCGGGACGGGGCGAGGCCTGGCGGGGAGGACGCGCCAAGGTGAGAGAGATGAGAGGCCCGTGGCGGCGTGCGGGCGCTCCAGTTGCGAATAATTCTTAAGAGAGGCGCTGGCGGGACGCAACGAGAATAATTTCAAGGTCCTTGGGCGAAAAATGACAGCCCGCCGCAACCATGAGCCCCGATTGGGGGTTTGGGAGAAATGGATCGCGCTCACCTCATGCCCGCTCGCTTGCCGCAGGCCTCGCTGCGGATCGTCCTTTGGGTGGCGGTCTTCGCCTTCTTTGCGGGATTTACCGGCTATCTGGCGGTCGAGCTCGCGCCGCAAGGCCGCGCCGAGCAAGCCAGCCTGGACCTGGACGTCAAGGACGCCGGCTATGCGACGCCGGCCAGGCTTGCGCCCCCCTCCGAGCCCTGGGCGTTTGAAAAGGCCATCTGAGCCGCCGCTTTTCCTGTTCAGCAGGACCCAAATCACGCCAGTCTCGTCAGCCGATGACAGACGCCTCCACGCCTATCGACTCTGAACCCGGCGCCTCTGGGGCTTCGCCCGGCGCTGCGCAGATCGCCGCCTATCTGGCGGCCCGGATGTGCCACGACTTCATCAGCCCCGTCAGCGCCATCGTCTCTGGTCTGGATCTGCTGGAAGATCCCGAGGCTCAGGACATGCGCGAAGACGCCATGGGCCTGATCGCGGCCTCGGGGCGAAAACTGGCCGAGATGCTGGCCTTCACCCGCGTGGCCTTCGGCGCCTCGGCCTCGGCCGAGACCTTCGACCCGCGGGAGCTGGAAACCCTGGCCCAGGGGATCTTCCGGCATCAGCGGGCCGATCTCGAATGGGCCGTCGAGGCGTCGTCCCTCGACAAGGCCGCCGCCCGCACGGCCTTGAACCTGGCCCAACTGGCTGGGGCGGCGCTGCCGCTGGGCGGCAAGGCTCGCCTGCAGGCGGTTCACGACGGCGGCGCCACCGTAATCGCCGTGGAGGCGGTCGGCCCCAAGGCCAGGCTGCGTCCCGACATCGCCGCGGGCCTGGCCGGCGACAGGCTGCCCGACGGCATGATGCATGGCCACTGGGTGCAGGCCTACTACGTCCACCTCTTCGTGACCGAGGCCTCGGGCCGGGTGTTCGCCGAGGCCGACGGGGAAAAGGTCACCTTCGCAGCGACCCTGCCCTCCGCCTGATCCCACCCCCCAAATCGGGCGCTCGGGCGGGGTGAACTTGCAAAACCATACGGCTCCTTAACCAGCAGGGCGCAACAACTTGGCCCTCAAGTTGGGAGTGTTCCGTTGAGGACTTGCCTCATCGTCGATGACAGCCGGGTGATCCGGAAGGTCGCGCGCAGGATTCTGGAGGATCTCGGCTTTGACATCGCCGAGGCCGCCGATGGCGCCGAAGCCTTGGCCTGGTGTCGCACCGCCATGCCCGACGTGGTGCTGCTCGACTGGAACATGCCGGTCATGAACGGGCTGGAATTTCTGCGCGGCCTGCGGATGGAGCCCGGCGGCGGGGCGCCCAAGGTCGTGTTCTGCACGGTCGAAAACGAAGTGGCCGCCATCCGCGAGGCCCTCGAAAGCGGCGCCGACGAATACATCATGAAGCCCTTCGACAGCGAGATCGTGGCGGCCAAGTTCGCCCAGGCGGGGCTGGTATGAAGCCGGAGGACCGTGATCTCGTCGCCCAGCTCTGCGCCGCCCGTTCGGGGCAGCTGGCGGACCCGGCGAAAGACTATCTGTTCGAGACCCGCCTGGGGCCGGTGGCGCGCCGCGAAGGCTTCGAAAGCATCGCCGATCTGATGTCCGGCCTGCGCACGCGGCGGGAAGACCGGCTGATCTGGGCCATTGTGGAAGCCATGGCGGCTGGCGATTCCAGCTTCTTCCGGGATCAGACGCCCTTCGACCTGTTCCGCGACGAGCTGGCGCCGGAGCTGGCCCGCCTGCGCGGCGACCAGCCGATCCGCATCTGGAGCGCCGCCTGCGCCACGGGCCAGGAGGTCCACTCCCTGGCCATGCTGGTGGACGAGATGTCGGGCGACCACCCTGGCGCGCAGTTCGAGATCTTTGGCTCCGACCTGTCGGAGCGCGCCCTGGAGAAGGCCCAGAGCGGGCTCTACACCCAGTTCGAGGTGCAGCGGGGCCTGCCGATCCGCAGCCTGGTGCGGCACTTCGACAAGATCGATGACGCCTGGGCCATTTCGCCGCGCATTCGCCAGGCCATCCGCTGGCGCCGGCTGAACCTCATCGGTGACCTGTCGCGGGTCCGCGGCTTCGACGTGATCTTCTGTCGCCACGTGCTGGAGGCGATGATCGAGCCGGCCCAGCAGCGGGTGATCGAGAACCTGACCGCGGCGCTCAATCCTGGCGGCTATCTGGTCGTGGGGAGCCATGAGGCCCAGGCGCTCGACGCCCAGGGCCTGAAGGCCGGCGCACATCCGGGCGTCTTCCAGACCTCTGCGGACACACGGGCCGCAGCCTGATCCTCTCTCAAAAGAAACCCCGCCACGGCGTGCGCCGGGCGGGGCCTTTGGTCTGAAACCTAGCGCAGGGCTTGGCCTGCGCGGTCGGTTTCTCTTAGTTCTTGGCGCTTTCAGCGGTGCTGGTCACGGCTTCGCCGGCGGCTTCCACGTCCTGGCCAGCGCCGGAGATGGTGTTGCAGGCGGTCATGCCGAGGCTGGCGGTCAGGGCGGCGAGAAGGAAAATCTTGCGCATTGTGGGAGGCTCCATTGTGAGGCTTGTCTGCGTCGGTGATCCAACGTTCACGCCACCGCTTGGTTCCGCTCCGGCGCTTCGAAGGCTTCAGTCGGCGGGGTTGGGAAGACGAGCCGCACGGTGACGCCCCCGGCGGGGTTCCTCAGCACTTCGGCGTGGCCCCGCAGCTGGCGGGCGAAGGCGGTCATCAGTGTGCGGCCGACCCCGGTCCCGGCCAGGGCCTGGTCTGTGGCCACCCCATCGTCGGCGATCTCCAGCACGGCCTGGCCGTTGGCCGCCCGGAAATCGACGCTGAGCAGCCCGCCACGCTCGGCGAAGGCGTGCTTCTGGGCGTTGGTGATCGCCTCGACGGCGAACAGGGCCAGGGGCGCCAGGCGGTCAGGATCGATCATCAGCGTGTCGGCATGAAGCTCGGTGCGCACGGCGGGGCCGCGCATGGACTCTCCGGCCACCAGCTGGGCGGTGAGTTCTTCCAGGAAGGGGCGGAGATCGACGCGCTTGAGGTCGGGGCCCTGATAGAGGGCGCGATAAACCAGGGCCAGGGCGGAGATCCGCTGGCGCGTGTCGGACATGGCCGCGCGAGCGCCGGGGTCCGACAGGGCCCGCTGCTGCATGCTGAGCAGGCTGGAAATGACCTGCAGGTTGTTCTTCACCCGGTGATGGATCTCACGCAGCAGGGCGTCCTTCTGGGCCAGCGAGTCCCGCAATGAGGCGTCGCGCCCGACGATGGCGTCGGCCATGTCCTCCAGGGTCTCGGCCAAGTCGCGAATTTCGGCGGGCATGTCCTCGGCCCGGGCCGGCCGCACCGTCAGGCGGCCGCGGGCATAGAGGGCGGCGATGCGCTGCAGATAGATCAGCCATCTCACCACCACCCGGTCGGCCGCGACATAGACCGTGACCAGGACGACCGCGAAGGTCATGAGCGGCAGGACCAGTCCCGTCAGCGGGTTCAGTCGGGCCCATGAAAACAGGCCCGGCGACTTGGCCGACAGCATGACATAGAGGCTCTCCCCCACCAGGGGGGCGGCGATGTGAACCCGTCGCTCGCCGCCCGCCGGCGCGTACCAGACATAGGACCCGCCCGCCTGGGTGCGCCTCAGCCAGTCTTCCGGAGGCGGGGCGAAGGCGGCGGCGTCGGTCATGCTGAGATAGCGGCCGGCATTGTCCACCAGCGCGACCTCGGCGCCCTCGGGGAGGGCCGAGACGGCGCCGTCCGGCTGCAGGCTGGACAGGGCGATGACGGCGGCCAGGGCGCCGTCGAACTCGCCCGTGGCGGTGCGGGCCGGCACGGCGGCCACTAGCGCCGGCTGGTCGGAATAGCTCACCCCCGGGTCTCGGGTGATGATCATGTCGTCGGCGGTGCGCAACTGTTCGAACCACGGCCGCGCGCTGCGGCCCGGATCGTTCGGCACCGTCCCGGCGGCGCAGGCCACCCGGCCGTTGCGATCGAACCGGATCAGATTGTCGTAGCCGGGAATACGAGCGGTCACCTCGCCCAGCCGACGGGCGCAGGCGAAGCCGACCGAACCCGGCGCCAGGGTTTCGAGCAGGATGTCGGCCGATTCCATGCGCGCCCGGGCGTCGGCGGCGCTGCGCTGCGCCGCGGAGCCGAGGCTCTCGCGCAGGATTTCGGCTTCACGATTAAAGGCGACGGCGGTCTGCACGGCGCCCAGCATCAGCACCGGCAGCAAGGCCGCGGCCATGGCGGCGATCAGCCGAACCCGAATGGTGCTGAGCGAAGCCCATGGATCAGTGTTCACGGCGCCGCCCTCCTGGGCGCTCAGCGGACGGTGCTGAGCCGCTCGGCGTCGGCCAGGATAGACCGCATGGCGTCGCCCGCGGCGCCCCCGTCGCGGTCATAGGCGCCGTCTTCGAGAATCGAATGAAGGGCCTTGCGCGCCCGGCTCACCCGGCTCTTCACCGTGCCGACGGCCACGCCGCAAATCTCGGCCGCCTCTTCATAGGCGAAGCCGCCGGCGCCCACGAGGATCAAGGCTTCCCGCTGCTCCGGCGGCAGCATGCCCAGGCTGAGGCGGAGTTCGTCCAGAGCGACGGGCGCCTCGGGATCGTCCACGGCGACCAAGGTCCGCTCGGCGGCTTCCTGGTCGAGTTGGCTCTGGCGCCACGAGCGGCGCTTTTCGGAATAGAACTGGTTGCGCAGGATCATGAAGGTCCAGGCCTTCATGTTCGTGCCCATCTGGAAGCTGGACCTGGCGTCCCAGGCCTTCATCATCGCGTCCTGGGCCAGATCATCGGCGGCCGTGGCGTCGCCACAGAGGGTGCGGGCGAAGGCGCGCAGGTGCGGGATGAGGGTGACCAGCTCCGCCTTGAAGGCTTCATCAAGGGCTGGGTCTCGCGGACTGCGGTCGATCATCAGTCCTGCTCCGCCGACTTGTCGGCGCGACGCAGGATATCGAGGAAATCATCCGGCACCGGCTCATTGACCACTTCGTCGAACATTTGACGAAGGCGCACGCCAATCGCCTGCTGGCGCAAACGGGCCTCATCAAGGGCGGCGGCGTTGGCTTCGGACCCCGAGCCCGGGTGTTGCGATTGCTGTTCGATCATATCCCCGGCGTCCTGCTCTTGCGGCGGACGCCCTTTCATACTGTCATTCTGATCGCTCAACGATCGACCCCCCCGTCGAGTTCCCAACCGGTTCCATGTGCGGGAACTGTTTTCGCGGATCTTCAAAACGCCCTATGGGCGGAACCGGTTCCCTCCGGCCGCGTTTTGTGCGGATGATGTTTGTATCGCGGTCGCACCGGACGCAGCCAGATAGGTAGAGCCCACGTCTGAACACAAGTCACTTCGTTATCTCGCATGCCGTCCT
>CALEOQ010000086.1 GCA_937910255.1 uncultured Caulobacteraceae bacterium
CGCCGGGTCACGGTCAGTCTGCGCGCCAGCTTCTGAAGCGCTGCGAGCACGGGCGAGGCGGCGGGGCCAGATCCCTGGGCCGTCTCGCCTCTGGCGCTGGGACAAGGTTTGCGGCAGATGGCGGCCTCTGTCTGCAAACCCCACGGAGCCACCCCTTGGACCAGCTCAAGGCGCTGATCACCTCGCCGCGCACCGAGAAGATCATCACCGCCCTGATCGTGCTCAATGCGATCACACTCGGGCTGGAGACCAGCGCCTGGGCCATGGCCCATTTCGGCCCGGTCCTGATGGCGCTGGACAAGGTGATCCTGGCGGTCTTCGTCGCCGAGATCGTGGCGCGGATCGCGGTCCACCGGCTGGCCTTCTTCAAGGATCCGTGGAGCCTGTTCGACTTCGCCATCGTCGGCATAGCGCTGGTGCCGGCGGCCGGCGCCTTCTCGGTGCTGCGGGCCCTGCGCATCCTGCGGGTGTTGCGGATGATCACCCTGGTGCCGTCCCTGCGCCGGGTGGTGGGCGCGCTGATCAGCGCCCTGCCGGGGATGGGTTCGATCATCCTGCTGATGACGCTGATCTTCTATGTGGCCTCGGTAATGGCCACCAAGCTGTTCGCCGCTAGTTTCCCAGAGTGGTTCGGGACGATCCCGGCCTCGGCCTACACCCTGTTCCAGGTCATGACCCTGGAGAGCTGGTCCATGGGCATCGTGCGGCCGGTGATGGAGGTCTATCCCTATGCCTGGGCCTTCTTCGTCCCCTTCATCCTCTGCACCACCTTCACCATGCTGAACCTGTTCATCGGCATCGTGGTCAACGCCATGCAGAGCGAGCATGAGGACGAGGCCAAGGCCGAGCGCCTGCAGATCGAGGAAGACCTCCGCCTGGCCAGTGTCGAGCGCCAGCAGGCCCATGCCGAGGACGCCGCCGACCTCGCCGCCCTGCGGGCCGAGCTCTCCGCCCTGCGCCAGGAAATCGGCGCCCTCAGCGGTCGGCTCACCCAGTCCTGAGACGAGGGCGGCCTATCGGCGCGTCAGCTCGTCCACGAATGCGGCGGTGTGCGCCATGGCCGGCTCCCATTCGCCGAAGATCCGCGGCGCCACGGGTCGGATCGTCGGATGCCACGGATAGGCCTCCTGACCCAGCCGCGGCCAGGCGGCAGGCACGCACAGCATCACGGTCGGCGCCCCGCAGGCCCCGGCCAGTTGCCCGGTGGCGTTGGAGACGCTGACCACCAGGTCGAGGGCGCAGCAGAGGGCGGCCAGGTCGTCGATGTGGTTCTTCAGGTCCAGACCCGGCGGCTGGAGCAGGGCTCTCCCGCCCAGAGCCCCTAGGGCCTCAAGCTCGTCGGCCTGGACATCATACTGCAGGTTCACCAGCCGGGTTTCGCTAGCCTCAAGCACCGGCTTCCAGGACGCCATCGGCGGATATTGCCGCCGCCGGTCGCCGAGCAGGTTGCCGCTGCGCCAGGTCAGGCCCACCGCCGGCGGACCTTCGCCCAGCCAGCTGCGCCAGTGGGCCACCCGCTGCGGATCGGCGACGAGGAAGCCTGGCCGCGCCGGGAAGTCCGTGACGGCGCGCCGGAACCGGCGGGGCAGGGAGGCCAGGGGCGCCCAGAGGTCGATCGCCGTGGGGTCGGCCAGCCCCCCGGCGCTGCGTCGGACCCGTCCGCCGACCGTCTCGGTCCGATGGGCAAGAATTTCGGCCTGGGGAAGGCTGCGCGCGAAGAGACTCACCAGTCGCGGCTCCACCGCCAGGGTCATGCGGCCCTCGGGCCCCAGGGCCTCGATCACATCTGGCAGCAGGCTGGCGAACAACAGCTCATCGCCCAGCCCCTGTTCGGCGAGGACCAGCAGGCGCTTGCCGGCCAGGGGCAGGTCCGGCGCCCAGCGGCGGCCCGGCGCCTCGAACGTCACGGGCCGGGCGCGATGAGGCGACAGCCGAGCCTCATAGCCCTCCCAGCCGCCCGCCAGGTCGCCCCGCGCCAGGGCCAGGGTAGCGGCGGCGAAGGTGATCATGGCGGCGTCGGCCGGTTTGCGGGCCAGCTTGCCGGCGGTGGCGAAGTCGGCCTTTGCGGCCTCCAGGGCGCCCAGGTCGAACTGGGCGCAGGCGCGGTTATAGGCCGCCGTGGCCAGCCGCGGATCCAGCCTCAGGGCCTCGTCATAGAAGGTCAGGGCGGTTTCGGTCTGGCCCTGCTGGCTGAGCGTCACCCCGACGCTGTTCCAAAGCCTTGCCTCAGTGGGATGGGCCGTGATCGCGTTCTGCAGGACGGCGATCGCCTCGTCATAGCGCCCAAGCTCCCGCAGGGTCCGGGCGCGACCATCCTGGGCCTGTAGGTTGTCGGGCGCCAGGGCGCAGGCCTGGCGCCACAGCCCCTCGGCCGGCGCCATCATGCCCAGCCGCTCGGCGATCTGGGCCAGGGCGGCGAGGAGGTCGACGTCGTGGGGGGCGGCCGCCAGCGCCGTCTCGTAGGCGCCCAGCGCGCCCGCCAGGTCACCCTCGCGCTCCAGGCGCGCAGCCCGCGCGCGAAGGGCCGATGGGGTAGGGCGCGGGGGCGAAGACATGCCCCATCCTGCCGCGATTCTGAGGCGCGGGCCTGCGGTCGCCGGCGCATTCAGCCTGTTAGGCTTAAGCTTTGATTGACCGGCTGAGGCATAGGGTCGCGCCCTACCGGCCATTCAGAAGGGGGCGGCCTTGTCAGCCATCTCGCGACAAAAGCGCCTGCTCGTCATCGCAGCCACGCTTTGCGTCCTCTATGTCGCCAATCTCTGGCTGACCAATGTGCTGCGCGACCTGGCCGGGGTCGGCACGATCTGGACGGCCAACGCCTTCGTCATCGCCGCCCTGTTGCTGCTGCCGGCCCGCTGGACCTGGGCCTGTCTCGCCGTCGGCTTTCTGCTCCAGGTCGCGGTCATTCTCGGCTTTGGTCATCCCCTCTACGCCGCGGTCGGATACTCCGTGCTGAACGTGGTCGAGGCCGCCGCCGTCGCCCACCTGGCCCGTCGATTCAACGCTGTCCGGCTGACGACGCCGGGGCGCTTCGCCCGCCTGATCTTCATGGCCATGGCGCCCGTCCTGCTGATGGCGACGCTTCTGCTTGGCGTCGGCGCACATGTCATCGAGGGCCAGGTGTCCCACGCCATGCTGGTCAACCGTTTTGCGGCCAAGCTCCTGGGCATGGCCATGGTGCTGCCGGCCATCCTGTTGATCTGTCAGAAGCGCCGGGGCGCAAATCCGCCGGATCGCCGGCTCGAAGGACTGATCGGCGCTGGGGTGGCTGGCGGCCTCATCGCCCTGGTGTTCACCCCCGTGGCCCCCATCGCCCTGCTCGTCATGTTTCCCGTCATCACCGTGCTCGGCCTGCGGGCCGGGCCGCAGGCGGTCACCTTCGCCGTCATGATGGCGGCGGCCATCCTGATGAGCGGGGGCCTGATCGGCGGCCGTGCAGCGGTCCTGGCCGACGTCCGCAGCCTTGAGGAGCAGGTCTCCCTGTTCCAGGTCTATTTCGGCCTGGTGTTCGCCACCGGCATTATCACGGCGCTGATGGCCAACCACCAGCAGCGCCTGCGCGAGCTGATCCTGCGCCGTTCGATCAGCCATCAGCGCGCCCGGGAAAGGGCGGAAGCCGCCTCCCACGCCAAGACCGACTTCCTGGCGACCATGAGCCATGAGATCCGCACGCCGCTGAATTCCATCATCGGCTTCGCCGAAATCCTTGAGCGGGATGAAGGCGTGACCGAACGGTCGCGGCACCACGTCAACCTGATCCGCAGGTCCGGCATCGCCCTGCTGACCGTCGTCAACGACATCCTGGACTTCTCCAAGGTCGAGGCCGGCCGCATCGAGCTTGATCCCAAGCCGGTCGACCTGCGGGTGGTCTGCGAGGACGCCCTGGCGATCGTCGCCGACACGGCCCGGGGCAAGGGCCTGACCCTGGCCATGCAGGTGGAGGGCGACCTGACCGGCGCCCATGTCTGCGACGACCATCGCCTGTGCCAGGTGCTGCTCAACTATCTGAACAATGCGGTGAAGTTCACCGACGCCGGAGGCGTCACCCTGACCCTGTCTGTCGCGCCTCAGGGCGACCGTGACCAGGTTCGCATCAGCGTCGAGGACACGGGCGTGGGGATCGCGCCCGACGCCGCCGCCAGCCTCTTCCAGCGCTTCAGCCAGGTGGACTCCTCGGTGAGCCGGAACCATGGGGGGTCGGGGCTTGGCCTGGCGATCTGCAAGGGCCTCATCGAGACCATGGGCGGTCGGGTCGGGGCCGTGTCTGAGCTGGGCGCCGGCTCGACCTTCTGGCTGGAGCTCACCCTGGAGCGCGCCCGCGCAGTCCAGGCCCAGGCGGTGCGCGAAGCGGCCGACGTGCCATTGTCGGCCCGCATCCTGCTGGTGGACGACCATCCGATGAACCGCGAGCTGGGCGTGCTGATGCTCAATCTGCTCGGCTGCAGCGTTGATCTGGCCTGTGACGGCCGCGAAGCGATCGAGGCGGCGCGCAGAGAGACCTATGACGCCATCCTGATGGACGTGCATATGCCTAGCGTCGATGGCCTGGCGGCCACCCGCGCCATCCGCGCCCTGGATGGCCCGTCGAGCCGCACCCCCATCATCGCCATGAGCGCCGACGTCCTGCCCGAACAGGTCGCCCGCGCGCGCGAGGCCGGCATGGTCGACAGCGTCGGCAAGCCCATCGACCTGGAGACCCTGCAGGCCTGTCTGGCCCGCTGGGTGGGCGCGGAGGCCCAGACCGAGGTCGCCGCCTGATTGGCCAGGCCTAGCCTCGGCTGTTCGGCGTCTTCAGGGACTGCAACATCAGTTCGTGGACGTAAGCCGCCACATCGGCCAGGGCGAGGTCGAGGGCGTCGCGCACCGCCGGCAGTCGCCCCTCGCCGGCGACCTCCGCCGCTTCGCAGACCTCGGCCAGATCCCGGGCGCCGATGCCCCGGGCGGTTCCCTTGATGGTGTGCACGGCGTCGCGCCAGCCGTCGTCGCCGGGGGTGAGAAGCGGCGCCCACAAGCCCGCCTGCTGGCGGAACAACTCCAGCACCTCCTGGACCACGACAAGGTCGCCGGCGGCGTAGGATTCCAGATAGGCGAAGTCCACCGCCCCGGTCAGATCACGCCGCGCCATCTTTCTCTCCCGCGCCCGCTTGCCAAGGCCCAAAATCTGGCTATGTTCCGCGCCCTCGCCGAGACCCCAGATCAGGGGCCCGACGCGATGGGTGCATAGCTCAGTTGGTAGAGCAGCTGACTCTTAATCAGCGGGTCGTAGGTTCGAATCCTACTGCACCCACCATTATTTCAAAGACGTGGTGGTGAGTTGGGCGCGCAGGATCGGCTGCGGGCTTCAGCGCGCCAGAGCCCCTCAGGCCAGCGGCTCGCCGTCCGGCTCGCGGTTCCTGTCCCAGGAGCCGAACTCATAGGCGATGCAGCGGTCCACCAGGGTGCGCCAGACCGGCTCGGCGATGGCTTCGGAGAGGCCAGCCGCCCGGGCGGCGGCGCGGACCTTGGCCACCACATCCTCGATGCGGGCCTCGTCGCGCACCACGCCGCGGTGCGGCTTGATGCGGGCCGCGGCGTCCATGAAACCCTGCCGCTCGGCCAGCAGCTTGACCAGGGCGCGGTCCAGGGCGTCGACCCCCTGGCGGACCTCGGTCATGGTGGCGCAGTCGGCCGGAGCCTTGTGGTCGTCGATCTCAATCAGCATTCAGCACTCGGCAGTATTTGACTCACAATGGCCCTGACGCCGGCGCCGTGGCTAGATGCCGGCCCCGTTGTCGATGGCGCGCAGGGCGGCCTCGTGGGCCTCGGCCTCGGCGGTGATCCAGGCGACGAACGCCTTGACCTGCGGCAGCCGGCCCTTGGCCTTGGGATGGACGAGGTAATAGGCGAAGTCCACCGCCGTGGCGATCTGTAATGGCGCCACCAGGCGGCCGGCCTCCATGTCGGCCTGGGCCAGGGTGCGCTTGGCGAGCGCCACGCCGCGGCCGTTGACGGCGGCCTCGATCACCAGGCTCGACTGATTGAAGCGAGGGCCCCGGGAGCCGTCCACCGTCTTCAGGCCCCGGGCGGCCAGCCACATGGCCCAGTCCGGGCAGGAGGCGTCCAGCTCGGCCGAGCCGTCGTGCAGCAGGATGTGGTTCACGAGGTCGGCGGGGTCGTTCAGGGGGGTGCGCGCCAGGAGTTCAGGACTGGCCACCGCCAGCACGGTCTCGCTCATCAGCGAGGTGACCTCGAGGCCGGGATAGCGCCCTGAACCATAGCGGATGGCCAAGTCCACCTCGCCGGCGCCCAGGTCCACCAGCTCCATGCCGGCCGACAGCCAGACGTCGACCTGCGGATGGGCCTCCTCGAACTTGCCCAGGCGGGGCACCAGCCATTTGGCGGCGAAGGAGGGGGCGGCCGTGATCGTCAGGCGGCGGCCGTCCACCGGCGCGGTGAGCAGGGAGGCGGCCTCGGCCAGACGGTCAAAGGCCTCGCGCAGGGCGGGCAGGGCGGTCTGGGCGGCGTCGGTCAGCAGCAGGCCCTTGGGCGTGCGCTTGAAGAGCGCTGCGCCCACATAGTCCTCGAGATTCTGGATCTGCTGGCTGACGGCGCCGGGGGTCACCGAGAGCTCCTCGGCGGCGCGGCTGAAATTCAGGTGGCGCGCAGCGGCCTCGAAGGCGCGCAGGGCGTTCAGCGGCGGCAGGCGGCGGCGGTCGCCTGTCCGTTCGGCCTGTCGTTCCATGAGTTTTCCTGAACCCCCGGGCAGAACTCCTTGGGTTGCGAAGTGGGGTGGTTTTCCCCAGTTTGCAAGCATCCGGCGATGTATCGGCCCTTTTCGTCGGCGGATGGAAGCGGGGCGGGCCAAGGTCCGCCCCGCCGCCATTCCAGGGCAAGCGTATTAGAGAAGCTAAACCCATGGCTCCTGGCGAGCGACAATCGAAGCGGAACGACCGGCTGGTGGTCCTGGATGGCGTGAGCGCGCGTCCGGCCGGCCAGGTCTGGCTGGTGGGCGCAGGTCCCGGCGATCCGGAGCTGTTGACGCTCAAGGCGCTGAAGGCGCTGCAGGGCGCCGACGTGGTGGTCCATGACGGCCTGGTGTCGGATGAAATCCTCGACCTGGCGCCGGCCGCCGCCCAGCGGATCAGCGTGGCCAAGCGCAAGTCGCGCCACTCCTACGCCCAGGATGAGATCAACAGGATGCTGGTCGCCTTCGCCCTGCAGGGCCTGAAGGTGGTGCGTCTGAAGGGGGGAGATCCCTTCATCTTCGGCCGCGGCGGCGAAGAGCTCGAGGCTTGCCGCGAGGCCGGCGTGGACTGCGTGAGATCAGAAGAGCGTCGGGTAGGGAAAGAGGGTAGATCTCGGTGGTCGCCGTATCATTAAAAAAAAAACCACATACCGTCACAGACGACCACACAGGCCTCAGCGTCGACACCCTCACCCTCTCCCTTCCCACC
>CALEOQ010000087.1 GCA_937910255.1 uncultured Caulobacteraceae bacterium
TGCGTCACCTGCTGGGCTTCATAGGCCTGACGGACGTCACCTTCGTCCATGCCGAGAAGATCGGCTTTGGGCCAGAGGCGCGGGCTGCGGCCATCGAAGGCGCCGAGGCCAGGCTGGCCGAGGTCCTCGGCAAGGGTCTGGTCGCGGCCTGAGGCCGGTGAACGGGGCGGCCAGGCTCAGCGCCGGCCGCTCCGCTCAGATCTCCAGCCGGTAGGTGCGGCGCGCGGTGTCGTGGAACAGGGCGGCTTTCTCGTCGGCCGAGGCGCCGGTGGTCAGCCGCTTGAACGCGTTCCAGAGGGTGGCGTAGTCGCAGGTCCCCGCATCCACCGGGAAGTTGCTCTCGAACATGCAGCGTCCGGCGCCGAAGGCCGCGATGGCGGTCTCCACATAGGCTCGCCATTCCTGCGCCAGAACCGCCGATGTCGCCGGCGGTTCGGCCATGAAGCTTGGAAAGCCGAGGAACGGCATGGCCAGCCCGCCAATCTTGCAGACCACATTGGGGCGCTCGGCCAGGGCGTAGATGTTGTCGCGCCACGCGTCGAACCGCGCCTCGCGCTGGCCGGCATAGGCGCCGATCCCCAGCGGCGTCCCCACATGGTCCAGGACGATGGTCGTCTCGGGGAAGGCGCTCGCCAGATCGATCAGGTCCGGGAGCTGCGGCTCCAGCAGCCAGGCGTCGAAGGACAGGCCGTGGGCGGCGAGATGGGCGAAGCCGGTCCGGAAGGCTGTGTTGCTATAGAGCCCGGCCGGCATGCCGCCCAGGGGGCCTAGCACCGCCGGGTCTGGATCGTGGCGCGCGCTCTGGCGGATGCCGCGGAAGCGCCCGCCGCCGGCCGCCAGATGCGCCTCCAACACCGGGGCGACGGCGTCTCCCAGGGTCAGGTCGGCATGGCCGACGATGCCGGCGCAGGCGCGGGCCTCGCCATAGAGGCCGCTGGCGCTCATGGCCGCCACGCCGTTGACGAACTCCGTCTCGCCCACCGGCGCCAGGGCCACGGGCGCCCCGGCCCGGTACATGGCGCCGCATTCCACGAAGACCGTCGCCCGCACATTGTGGCCGGCGCCGAGGTCGGCCAGCAGCTGATCAAGCAGGTAGTGCGGCGAGCGGCGGAGCAGGGCCTCGAAGCCATGACGCGGCGGCGGGGCGTCAGCGCCGAACCGGCCCCGCATGTCCCACAGGTGGTGGTGGGGATCGATGATCGGCAGGTCGGGTTCGAGAATAGTCTCGGTGGTCAACACGGGTCTCCTCCTTGCGGCGCTAACGCAACGGCCTGGTTCGGTACAATTCAACTTAGGGGACGTGTTTCCTAAGGAAATCAATTCGTAGGCATTGGTGTGTCATTGTCTGGTGTTCCGCCAGACGCCGAGGCTCACCTTGCTCAAGCTCACGGCCCGCAAACCGGCCGAAATCACAGTTTCCCCTGAGGTCCTGGCCCAGTCCCAGACACCGGTGCTGCGCACCTATGTGCTGGCGGCGGCAGTCTATTATGCCCTGGTCAGCGTTTCGCATCCGTTCTTCGAGACCGGCCGCGTCGCTGTGTTCCTGACAGGGCTCTCCGGGGTCGCCACGATTATGGGCCTGCTGGCCTGGCGCTGGCTGAAGCAGCCGCAGAGCCTGTTGCGCCTCGAGGCGGCGGCCCTGCTGATGAACGCCCTCTTCATGGCCAATGTGGTCGCCTATCTGAGCGTCCACTTCGAACCCCTGAAGCTGATCTATTTCGTGCTGATGGCCCTGGTGTTCGCCATCGCTGCGCCCACCCGCCGGGTCGCCTATGTCAGCACCCTCGCGGCCTTTGTCGGCATGGTGCTCATGGCCCGCGACGCGCCCGGCAACCTGATCGGCCATTACGCCTATGTGGGGGTGGCTGGTGTGTTCGCCGCCCTGGGCATGTCGAGCCTGATGCGCGGCGCGGTGCTGCGCGAGATCCGCGCCCGGCTGGCCACCGACGAGCTCAATGTCGCCCTGCGCCATGAGCTGGCCCGCAACCAGGCCCTGACCCGCGAGGCTCAGGACCTGGCGGTCGCCGCCCGCGCCGCTGACCGGACCAAGAGCGAGTTTCTCGCCACCATGAGCCATGAGATCCGCACCCCCCTGAACGGCGTGCTGGGCATGGTCCAGGTCATGGCGCTGGATGATCTGCCCGCCCTCCAGCGCGAGCGCCTTGGGGTGGTGCAGGACTCCGCCTCAAACCTGCTGGATATCCTCAACGCCGTGCTCGATATCGCCCGGATCGAAGCGGGCGAGATGACCATCACCGCCGTCGAGTTCGACCTCGACCGTCTCGTAAGCCCCCTGGGCGCCCTCTATGGACAGATCGCCGCCGAGCGCGGCCTCACCTTCGCCTTCGAGCTCGCGCCAGAGGCCTGCGGGGTGAGGCTGGGGGATGAGGTGAGGCTGCGCCAGGTGATCAGCAACCTGATCTCCAACGCCCTGAAGTTCACCGAGACGGGTTCGATATCGGTGCGCATTGGCGGCGACGCCACGAACCTCACCTGCGAAGTCGCCGACACCGGCATCGGCATCCCCCTCGACCATCAGGACACGATCTTCGACAAGTTCGTCCAGGCCGACGCGTCCAATACCCGCCGCAGCGGCGGAACGGGCCTTGGCCTGGCCATCTGCCGCGACCTGGTGGCGTTGATGGGCGGCAAGATCGGCTTCACCAGTCAGCCGGGCCTGGGCACCACCTTTAGGCTCACCCTGCCGATGGCCCGCATCGCGCCCGCCATCGCCCCGGACTCCGCGGTGGCGGAGCCGTCGGCGGTGACGCCGCCCGGCGAAGGCGTCCGGGGCCGCCGAATCCTGATCGTCGACGACAACGGCGCCAACCGCATGGTGCTGAAGACCCTTCTTGAGAGCCAGGGCCTGGTCTGCGGCCAGGCGGCGGACGGCCATGAGGCGATCTCGGCCTGGGGTGACGGCGGCTGGGATCTCATCCTGATGGATATCCACATGCCCCTCATGGACGGCATGGATGCGACGGAGGTCATTCGCACAGCCGAGCTGGAGGCCGGCCGCCCGCGGATCCCCATCCTGGCCCTGACGGCCAGCGTCATGACCCATGAGACCCAGCGCTATCTGGGGATCGGCATGGATGGCGTCGCCGCGAAGCCGGTTCAGCTTGGGCCGCTGATGCGGCAGATCGAACAGGCTCTGGATGCGGCGAAAACCGCTGCCGCAGCCCGTTCCGCCGAGGTTTCGCGCAGAGCCGGATAGGCCCGTCGGATCGGGTCCGATTCTGCAGGCCATCTTTCGATGAACTCTTCTCTGGTCTCGCGCGCTTCAGCGGCGGCTCCAGAGGAGGACTCACGCCATGGCCGACGACATCTACGGGAAACGCAACCCTGGCGCGGGGGGAGAGACCCATCAGACCGCCTCTGGCGACACCCCGGTTCTCACCACCCAGCAAGGCACGCCGGTCGCCGATGACCAGAACAGTCTGAAGGTCGGCGCCCGTGGTCCGACGCTGCTGGACGACTTCCATCTGCGCGAGAAGCTCTTCCACTTCGACCACGAGCGGATCCCCGAGCGGGTCGTCCACGCCCGCGGCTTCGGGGTGCACGGCTATTTCGAGGCCACCGAGTCCCTGACAGACCTGACCAGGGCCGATCCCTTCCAGAAGGCGGGGCAGCGCACGCCGGTGTTCGTGCGGTTCTCCACCGTGGCCGGCGCCAAGGGCTCGCCGGACCTGCCCCGCGACGTGCGGGGCTTTGCGGTGAAGTTCTACACCCAGGAAGGCAACTGGGACCTGGTGGGCAACAACATCCCGGTCTTCTTCATCCAGGACGCCATCAAGTTCCCCGACCTGATCCATGCGGCCAAGCCGGCCCCGGACCGCGGCTTCCCGCAGGCCCAGACGGCGCACGACAACTTCTGGGACTTCATCACCCTGAGCCCAGAGTCCATGCACATGATCATGTGGGCCATGTCCGACCGGGCTATCCCGCGGTCTCTGCGGTTCATGGAAGGCTTCGGCGTCCACACCTTCCGGTTCATCAACGCCGAGGGGAAGTCGAGTTTCGTGAAGTTCCACTGGAAGCCCAAGCTTGGCCTTCAGTCGGTGCTGTGGAACGAGGCGCTGAAGATCAACGGTGCCGATCCGGATTTCCATCGCCGCGACCTGTGGGACGCCGTCGACAGCGGCCAGCCGCCCGAGTGGGAGCTGGGTGTCCAGGTCTTCGACGAGGCCTTCGCCGACGAGTTCGAGTTCGACATCCTCGATCCCACCAAGATCATTCCCGAGGAGCGGGTCCCGGTGCGGATTATCGGCCGCATGGTGCTGGACAACAACGTCCAGAACTTCTTCGCCGAAACCGAGCAGGTGGCCTTCTGCACCCAGAACGTAGTGCCCGGCATCGGCTTCACCAATGACCCCCTGCTGCAGGGGCGCAACTTCTCCTATCTCGACACCCAGCTGAAGCGCCTGGGCGGGCCTAACTTCACCCATATCCCGGTGAATGCGCCGCGCTGCCCGGTGCACAACTTCCAGCAGGACGGCCACATGGCCATGCGCAATCCCGTCGGCCGGGCCAATTACGAGCCCAACAGCTGGGGCGAGCAGGGCGGTCCGCGCGAGAGCCCGGAGCGGGGCTATCCGCACGCCGCCGTGGCGGAGTCCGGCGAGACCCGCCAGATCCGCGCCGAGACCTTCGCCGATCACTACAGCCAGGCCCGGCAGTTCTTCATCAGCCAGACGCCCACCGAACAGAAGCACATGGGCGACGCCCTCGTGTTCGAACTCAGCAAGTGCGACCGTCTCGACATCCGCGAGCGCATGGTCGGCCATCTGCGCAATATCGATGAGGGCCTGGCCAAGACCGTCGCCACGGGCTTGGGTCTTGCCAAGATGCCTGCGGCGTTGAAGCCGGCCCGCCCGGTGATCGCCGATCTGCCGGCCTCCGACGCGCTCAGCATCCTCAAGCGGCCGCTGCCGAAGTTCGAGGGCCGCAAGTTCGGTCTGCTCATGAGCGACGGCGCCGATGCGGGACTGTTCAAGGCCCTGACCGACGCCATCAAGGCCGAGGGCGCCATCTTCGAGGTGATCGCCCCCCATATCGGCGGCGTGAAGCTGAGCGACGGGGCCATGCTGCCGGCCGACCAGAAGATCGATGGCGGACCTTCTGTGCTCTATGACGCGGTCGCCGTCCTGGTGTCGGAGGAGGGTGCGGCCCTGTTGGCCAAGGACAAGACGGCCAAGGACTTCGTCAACGACGCCTTCGCGCACTGCAAGTTCATCGCCCACACCGACGCCGCTGCGATGCTGTTCGAAAAGGCCGGCGTCGCCGAGGACATGGACGAGGGCTTCATCGCCCTCACCGGACCCAAGGACGCCAAGGCCTTTGTCGAGGGGTGCCGCAAGGTTCGCCTCTGGAGCCGGGAAATGAAGGTCGATCTGGACGCCGCAGCGCTGGAATAGGCCTCGGCCCGATCACCGACGCCTGAGGCCCCGCGTCGCCGCCGCATCCCACGGCGGCGACGCGGGAGCCCGGCCGCCCCCTTCACGGGGCCGTGATATTTTCACCTCAGCCCCGCAACCTTCCGCGAGGTTCACCGGTTTGTGATGTGAGTGGGCAGAACAGGAGACCACTGACATGACCCTCAAGACACAGTTTTTCGCCGCCGGCGCCGCGCTCGCCCTGATGACCGCCCCGGCCGCCTTCGCCCAGGACGCCGGCGTCGGTGCGACCATGTCGGGCGACGCCGCAGCCTCCGCGACGACGGCCGCGCCCGCCGCCGGCGCCTTCACCGACACCCAGGTCGAGGGCTTCGCCGAGGCGATGGCCGACGTGCAGTCGCTGAATGAAGAGTTCGGCCCCAGGGTCACCGCCGAGACCGACGCGACGGCCCAGGCGACCCTGCAGCAGGAAATGAACGCCCGGATGACCGCCGCGGTCGAAGAGTCCGGGCTGACGGCTCAGGAATACAACCAGATCGCCGCGGCCGCTCAAACCGATTCGGAACTTCGCGCCCGGATCGGCCAGGCCATGCAGGCCGACGCCGGCGCCTCCGCCGACGCCTCGGCCGAGGTGGAGGCCACCGAAAGCGATCCGGAGATGTAATCGTCTGATCCGGTCAGACGACAGAAGGGCGCGGTCCATCGGGATCGCGCCCTTTTTCGTGGGGCGACGGGCTCAGGCGGCGCGGGCTGCGCTGCCCTCGAGCGCCTGTTGCAGGGCGCGCAGCAGGTTTTCAGGCTTCATCGGCTTTTCCACCACCCCGATCATGCCGGCGGCGATGTAGGCCGCGGCGTCTTCGGGATCGGCATTGGCCGTCAGGGCGATGATGGGGGTCTGCGCCGCAGCCCCGGACAGGGACCGGATGGCCCGGGTGGCGGCCACCCCGTCCATCCGCGGCATCTTGATATCCATCAGGATCAGGTCGAAACGCCCGGTCCGGGCCAGCTCGACAGCCTCCACCCCATCCACCGCGGTTTCGGTCGTGCAGTCGAACATCGCGCAGAGGGTTTCGGCCACCATGCGGTTGGTGGCGTTGTCATCGACGATCAGGACATGGGCGGCGCGGTCGGACGCCGCTTCGGGCTGGGTGGGCTCGGCCTTCGGCGCGCCTGGGGCGTCGAGGATGAAGACGGCGGTTTCGCCCCCGCCCAGATTGCGCTCGGTATGCTGGGCGCCGTTCAGGCTCATAAGGATGTTCTGGGCCAGCGCCGCGCCGATGGCGGTCTCCAGACCAAAGCGGGCGTCGATATCCTCGATGCTGCCCGACAGCCCCTGATGCATGACCTCGCCGGCCCCGCGGACGCGGCCTTCGAGGCGAAGGGTGTCGCAGGCCTCGCCGCTGACCCGGAGGGAGGCTTCGACAGCGCCCCGACGGACGCTCGATATGGCCTGGCCGATAAAGCCGTCGAAGACCTGATGCAGGCGGAAGGGATCGATAAGCGCGGTCGCCGCCGGATCGCCCTCATAGGAGACCAGCAGGGTGACGCCGCTCTCCCGGGCGCGGCTGATCCAACGCTCCTGCACCTCATCCATCAGGTCGCGGAGCTGCCGCGGTTCGGGGTTGAGGCTGAGCTGTTGCTTGGCGGCGGTCTTCAGGTCGTGGGTCGCAGCCAGCAGGCGGCAGACGGCGGTTGCGGCTTCATCGACCCCGTCCACACAGGCCTGGGCGTCGACGGCGAGGTGCTGTCGGTTCAGCCGGTCGGTGAGCGCCAGCACACCCTCGAGCTGGGCGCGGATCTCTTCTGTAACGCGGTCGAAGAAGAACTCGGAGAGGGGCATGGTTAGCCGGGACCATTGAAGGATTCCACTCAGGATGGAGCGAACCCTTTTCAGATCGGAAGAGCGTCGTGTAGGGAAAGAGTGTAGATCTCGGTGGTCGCCGTATCATTAAAAAAAAAAAACAGCAACATACAGAGTCCGCCCACTGACTATAACGCATGTACACCTGTGTACATTCGTCTACAGCGACCACTGC
>CALEOQ010000088.1 GCA_937910255.1 uncultured Caulobacteraceae bacterium
TAGGTGATGTAGGGTTGAGTGGCGTGGTATAGGTATGTAGCACGTGGGTGGTGACTGTAGTTCGGACGTGTGCTCTTCTGATCTTATGGTTTTTTTTTTTCAAGCAGAAGACGGCATACGAGGTTACGACGTGACTGGAGTTCAGACGTGTGCTCTTCCGATCTTCTTCTCCCGCAGCTTCACGCCGAGCGCGTCTGACATCGACGCCAATGGCCATGTGAACAATGTGGTCTATCTGGGCTGGGCTCAGGATCTGGCCATCGCCCACTGGGACTCTGCTGCATCCGCCCCGGAGACGGAGACCCTGGCCTGGGTCGCCCTGCGCCATGAGGTGGACTATCGCCGCGCCCTGCTGCCGGGCGAGACGGCGCTCGGTCGCACCTGGGTTTCCGACAAGGCCGAGGGGCCGCGCTTCGACCGGTTCGTGCGCATCGACGGCCCCGACGGCGCCATGTGCGCCCAGGTCCGCACGGTCTGGTGCCTGATCGAAAGGGCGACCGGGCGCCCCCGCCGGGTGCCCGCCGAGCTGATCGCCCGCTTTGGTTAAGGCTTAGCGCCTTCGCACAGCTTGCGGCATGATGGGGCCACAGGAGGCGGTTCATGGACGGTTTCGCCAGTCTCTTCTCGGCCTTCGGCCTGGCCAGCGCCGCGGGCCTCAACGCCTATGTGCCGCTGCTCACCGTCGGCCTCGTGGCCCGCTATACCGATCTTGTGTCCCTGGCCGAGCCCTTCGACGTCCTCACTGAGCCCTGGGTGCTGGCGGTGATCGGCGTCCTGGCGGTGGTGGATTTTGTGGCCGACAAGATCCCGGCCGTCGACACCGCCTGGCATGGTCTGGGCGCCCTGGTCAGCCCCATCGCCGGCGCCGTCCTGTTCGCCAGCCAGCAGAACGTGCTGAGCGACATGCACCCGGCCATCGGCGCGCTGGCCGGCCTCATCGTCGCTGGCGGATTTCACGGGAGCCGGGCGGCGGTGCGGCCGATCTCCACCGCCACCACCGGCGGGCTGGGCAATCCAGTGCTGTCGCTGGTGGAGGATCTGCTGTCAGGCCTGCTCAGCCTGCTGGCGGTGTTCCTGCCGGTCATCGCCTTCGGCCTGGCCGGCCTTGCGGCGGTCATCTTGGTCCTTATGCTCCTGCGGGCGGCCCGGGCCTGGCGCGAACGCAGGGATACGCGCCTGCGGCCCGGCTGAGGCTCAGAGGCCCGGCCAGGCGACCAACGGATTGAGCAGGAACACCGGATCGCGAGCCAGCAGCCCGAGCTCCTCATAGCTGAAGGTGAGCGACACGTGCCCCGCCACCAGCGAGCGGCATTCGTCCAGCCGCCTGCGGCCAAAGGCCAGGGTCACCGCTTCGCCCTGTCGCTCCACATAGAAGGCGAAGTCGCCCTTGGTGGTGCAGCCGTTGGACGCCACCTTGATGGTCAGCTCAAGCCGCCCGGCCTCGGCGGCGTAGAGCGGCTCCAGTTCGGCCAGCGGGACCCCAGAAGGCGCGAGAATAGGCGGCGGCGGAACCGTGGCGCAGCCCGTCAGCAGGGCGGCGACCGAGGCCATCATCAGGAAGCGGCGCGTCATGGCCCCTATCGGCCACATCTGCGCGGCCAGTGGAAGTCCTCAATGGCGATCAATCCGCGCCGACGGCCGGAGAAAGCCAGCCACCGCCAGGTCGGGATAGGCGGGAAAAGGGATCCGCCTTTTCTCCTCAGCATATGAGGAGAACTTGCGTTTGAGGCGAAACTAGCGATATTCGCATCACATTATGAGGCGAAACATGTACATCTGGACTCGGGCGGACTGGCCGGACTTCACTTGGGATGACGGGGCTCTGATCGAGCCGCTGGCGACAGCGCGCCTCCGTCAGGGCCGTCTGCTTGGCCGAATGCAAGGCCTGGGCTTTGATCTTCAGCTCGAGGCTCAGCTCCAGGCCCTCACCGAAGACGTGCTCAAGAGCTCTGAGATCGAAGGCGATCTCCTCGACCACCGCAGCGTCCGCTCATCCCTGGCACGACGCCTTGGCATACCAGAAGCCGCCACCACGCCCGCTGATCGCCGCACCGAAGGCGTCGTCGAAATGATGCTCGATGCGACTCGCAACTTCGACCAGCCACTGACGGCGCCGCGTCTGTTCGGCTGGCAGGCTGCGCTCTTTCCGACAGGCTATTCGGGCATGGCCAAGGTCAGGACGGGGGGCTGGCGGGATGATGCGAATGGCCCGATGCAGGTGGTCTCCGGCGCCATCGGGCGCGAACACGTGCATTATCAAGCCCCGCCCGCAGCGGGGCTGCCCGCCGAGATGTCGGCCTTTCTGGATTGGTTCGCCGCGCCGCCCGCCACCGATGGCCTGCTTCGCGCTGGCCTCGCCCATCTGTGGTTTGTCACCATCCACCCCTTCGAGGACGGGAACGGCCGGATCGCGCGCGCCATCGCCGACCAGGCGCTCGCCCAGTCCGAAGGCGCGCCGCAGCGCTTCTACAGCATGTCGAGCCAGATCCGCCGGGAGCGGGCCGACTACTACACCATTCTTGAGCAGACCCAGGCCGGCGGCCTGGATGTCACCGCCTGGCTCCAATGGTTCCTGGCCTGTTTCACCCGCGCGGTCTCAGGCGCAGAGACCAGCAGTTCCAGCGTCTTACGCAAGGCTGAGTTCTGGCGCAGCCACGAGAGGATCGAGCTCAGCGAACGCCAACGGTCCATCCTCAACCGCTTCCTGGATGGTTTCGACGGTCATCTCACCGCCAGGAAGTGGGCTGTCCTCGGCAAGTGCTCGCCGGCCTCGGCCCAGCGCGACATCGCCGACCTCATCGACAAGGGCGTCCTGGCGCGAAATCCCGGCGGCAGCAAGAACACGAGCTACGCCCTCGTCTCTGGACGATAGGCTCCGGCGCCAAATGGGCAGGACGCCGGAGCCTTGGCCAGGGTCAGGTCACGCCGCCCTCCACCCCGCCTTTGGGATGTTTGGGCCGGAGCAGGGAAACGATCACGCCGCCGGCCAGCAGGCTGATGGTGATGCCCAGCGACCAGGGGGCGGGGAACTTGCCGCCGAAGAACAGGTCGCCCGCAAAGATCTTGAAGCCGATAAACACCAGCACCAGGGCCAGCGCCACCTTCAGATAGTGGAAGCGGTGGACCGCATTCTCCAGGGCGAAATAGAGCGCCCGCAGCCCCAGGATCGCGAAGATGTTGGAGGTGTAGACGATGTAGGGGTCCTGGGTGATGGCGAAGATGGCCGGCACCGAGTCGATGGCGAAGACCAGATCGGCGAACTCCACCAGCACCAGGGCCAGGAACAGGGGCGTCACGAACAGCACCAGCTTGCCGCTGACCGGATGGGGCTGGCGCATGAAGAACCGCGAGCCCTGGAAGCCGTCGGTCACCCGCAGATGGCTGCGCAGCCACTTCAGGATCGCGTTGTCGGTGAGATCCTTGGCCTCTTCGGCGTCACTGGCGAAGGACTCCTTGAGCATCTTGGCGCCGGTGAACAGCAGGAAGGCCCCGAAGATGTAGAGCACCCAGGCGAAGTTCGCGACCAGGGCCGCGCCGATGCCGATCATGATCGCCCGCAGGATGATCACCCCCAGAATGCCCCAGAAGAGCACCCGATGCTGCAGCTCCCGCGGCACGGCGAAATAGGCCAGGATCAGCGAGATGACGAAGACGTTGTCGAGCGCCAGGGTCAGCTCGAGGAGATAGCCGGTGTAGTACTCCACCGCCTTCTGAGAGCCGAGGTCGTACCAGATCCAGGCGCCGAAGCTCAGGCCGATGGCGATATAGGCGGCCGCGGCCTTCACCGATTCCGCCGGACCAATGACGTGGTCCTTGCGGTTGAAAACCCCCAGGTCGAGGGTCAGGACCGTGAGCACGATCCCAAGGAACAACAGCCAGAGCCATGCGGCCTGACCGAGAAACGGCGTCTGCAAAAATATAAGGAGAGCGTCCATCGGACCCCGCACCTCTCATAGTCACGACGCCGCGTCCGCGTCTGGAGAGTGAAGATCCGACATCGTCGCGACCGCCGTCGCGACCAGAGGGGCCCGGACCGAGCCGCGGACATAGTGGCCCCCTGGGAGAAGGTCAACAGGGCTCAGGGGCGAGCCCGGGCGCCGCCGAGCGTCACACCGATGCGCCCCGCGAAGGCGAGGAAGCTGTTAGACATAGCTGTTGAAGCCGAAGAACGGCTCAATGGGGCGGGGGGTGTCGTCATGAGCAAGGCAAGTTCAAGCGCCGACTTTGCTGTGATTGGTCTCGGGCCGGTCGGCTTGTCGGTTTGCAGGCGTCTTTCCCAAGACGGGCATTCCGTGCGTGGTGTGCAACGATCAGCGCCGAGCGCCCTGCCCGAAGGCGTCGCCTTTGTGAGCGCCGACGCGACCGACCCGGCTGCGCTTGCGGCGGCGATTGCTGAGGTTCACACCGTGGCCCTGGCGATTGGCCTGCCCTACGACGGCGCGCTCTGGATGGAGCGTTGGCCTCAGATCATGTCCGCTGTTTTGGCGGCGTGTGAATCCGTCGGCGCTCGGCTTGTCTACGCCGACAGCCTCTATCTCTACGGGCCACAAGATCAGCCCCTTACGGAAAATCTCCCGGCGGTGGACTACGGGATGAAACCGGCCGCCCGGAGCGCAGCCACCCGACTGTGGCAGCGGGCGCAGTCGGAGGGGCGGGTCAGAACGGCGGCGGTACGCGCGCCAGATTTCTTCGGTCCGGGAGTGAGCACGTCGATCCTGGGGGATGTGACCTTTGGCCGTCTGGCAAAGGGCAAGCCTGCGCAAGTGCTGATCTCCGCGGACTACCCGCATGACGTCGTGCATGTCGATGACTTCGCTCGGGCGATTGTCACCTTGATGAGCGCCCCCGACGACGCATTCGGTCAGGCCTGGCACGTTCCAACGCCACCGACCAAGACCCTACGCGAGATGATCACCCTTGCAGCTGACGCTCTTGGCGTCGCCCCGAGGGTCTCCGTCATACCCCTTTGGCAGGCCAGGTTGCTGGGAGCGTTTTCTCCGGAGGTGCGCGAGGTGACAGAGATGCACTTCCTGACTGACCGTCCATACATCGTCGACTCGCAGAAGTTCGCCGCCCGGTTCTGGTCGAACGTGAGCGCCTTGGAGGTCAGCATCGCCACGACGGCCCGCACCTATGCGCGCCCCTGAGGTGAACCTCAGCAGCTGATCGTCACGAAAAAGGGCCCCGGATCGCTCCGGGGCCCTTCGAGATCGCAGGTGTTCGACGCCTTAGGAGGCGTAGAATTCGACCACGAGGTTCGGTTCCATCTTCACCGGATAGGGCACTTCGGCCAGTTCCGGGGCGCGGATGAAACGGGCCGACAGGCCCTTGGCGTCGAGTTCGATATAGTCGGGAACTTCACGTTCCCCTGACGCCTGGGCTTCCAGCACCAGGGCCATGTTGCGCGAGCGCTCGCGCACCTCGACCACGTCGCCGGGCTTCACCCGATAGGACGGGATGTTCACGCGCTTGCCGTTCACGGTCACATGGCCGTGGTTCACGAACTGGCGCGAGGCGAAGACGGTGGGCACGAACTTGGCGCGGTAGACCACCGCATCCAGGCGCGATTCCAGCAGGGCGATGAGGTTTTCCGAGGTGTTGCCCTTGCGGCGCGCGGCCTCGGTATAGGTGCGGCTGAACTGCTTTTCGGTCAGGCTGCCGTAATAGCCCTTGAGCTTTTGCTTGGCGCGCAGCTGCAGGCCGAAGTCAGAGACCTTGGACTTGCGGCGCTGGCCATGCTGGCCGGGGCCGTAGGAACGCTGGTTCACCGGCGACTTGGCGCGGCCCCAGATGTTCTCGCCCATGCGGCGGTCGAGCTTGTATTTCGCGGAATGACGCTTGGTCATGAACACTCTTCATCATCGACACGGCCCGGCGCTTCCAAGAGTAGAGGCGCGATCTCAACGGCGGGGCCCGTATCACCCGTAATGGTCTTCGCACCGCGCAGTCGCCCGCCGGTGTGAAGGCGCGGTGTATGCCCAGCGGGGCGGCGGGAGTCAAGGTGAGCCCCGCCGCTTAGGGCCTGGCGGCCATGGGCGCCAGAGCCATGGCGTCATTGGCCGGGCGGGAGGGAAGCTCACCCAGGAGCTTCCGCCGCACGATCTCGGCGAGGGCGCGGACCTCGGCGGCGGCCTGGCCACGGGGCTCCCATTCGGTGACGCCCTGCCCCTCTGACAGGGCCGACTGATAGGCCTGACGCACCCGCAGGGGCGTGGCCGCCACCGGCACGCCGGCGAAGCGCAGGGCCTCCAGGGTCGAGGACACCTGTCTGGGCTCTCGCCCTTGCCGCGCCGAGGGACACTGGTTCAGGATGATCAGGCCGCTGGCCCGAAGCTGACGCAGAAGCTCCAGCGTCTTCAGGGCTGCGGCCACATCGAGATAGGTGGGGCGGCTCACCACCAGGCACAGGTCGGCCACCTTGATGGCGGCGACGACATCACCCTCCGGCGCGGCGGGCGTGTCGATGATCAGCAGGTCCCCGCCGCTGCGCCGGGAGGCCGTGGTCAGGGCGAACAGCTTGGAGGCCGAGGTCTCCACCACCATCAGGCTATGGGCGCGAAGCGCCTCGCTGGACGACCGCAGCGGATCGGCGTCGGCCAACACCGCGCGTGCGCCCTGTTCGCGCAGGGCCGCCGCCAGATTGACGGCCACCGTCGTCTTGCCGGCGCCGCCTTTGCGGGAAATGACTGCGATGGTTTTCATGATCGCCCCCGCCAAAACCCTAGGCCCAACTTATCCACAGGATCAAGACGTCCCCACGGGCGAGCCGGCGCCACCGGGGCGGGCGCCGGCTTGGACGGCGCCGGTCCGTGCGGGTTCCCCGCCGTAGCCCGCCTCAGGCCCGTACGCCGCCATCCACGCGCAGATCCTCGCCCGTGACGTAGCTGGCGGCGCTGTCGGCCAGGTACATGACCGCCTGGGCGATCTCCTCGGGCTGGCCTGCGCGACCGGCCGGGGTGCGGGCGCCGGAGGCCTGCGCCGCGCCACCGCCCATCATCGGCGTGTCGATGGGGCCAGGAGAGACCGCATTCACCCGGATATTGTCGCCAGCCACCTGCAGCGCGGTGGAGCGGGTCAGGCTGAGCACGCCAGCCTTGGACAGGGCGTAGGACATGATGGGACCAGAGCCCACATAGCCCATGACCGAGGCGGTATTGATGATCGCCCCGCCGCCCCGGGCCTTCATGGCCGGGATCTCGTGGTTGGTGCAGCGGATCACACCTTCGAGATTGGTGGCCATGATGTCGTTGTGAACCGCCCAGTCGAAGGCCGCGCCCACGTCGCCGGCCCGCCCAGCGATCCCGGCATTGTTGAAGGCGATATCGAGCCCCCCGAAGGTCTCCACGCAGGCGGCCAGCAGGGCGGCGACGTCGGCCTCGACCCGCACATCAGCGCGGCGATAGACCGCCTCCCCGCCGGCAGCCCGGATCTCGGCCTGCACCTCGGTGCCCAGGGCCTCGCGGCGGCCGCAGAACATCACCTTGGCGCCCTCCAACGCAAAGGCCTTGGCCGTAGCCCGACCGATGCCTGAGGTGGCGCCGGTGATCAGCACCACCTTGCCGGAGAAGCGGCCATTCCGGGCCAGGGCGGACGCGCCGTCTGGCGGGGTCTTCAGGTCGGCGGCGGCGGCCGACTGGGCGGCCACGGCGGCCAGGCCCACACCCCCCGCGATCAGGGCGCGGCGCGACGGCGTCGTATCGGAATGGGCCATGTCATCCTCCAGGAGCTGGGCGGCTGCCGGCGGGATCGCCGTGACGCCTTCGTCTTGCCGTCTCGCAGGACGACGTTCTTTCATCATGGGGCATGGTCGGATGCGGCGGCAACCTTGGCCCGCCTCGGCCATTCCATCGGGATGAAGCAGATTCCAGGTCTACGTCTCGCATCCCTCGGCCTGACGGCCCTCGTCCTGTCAGGCTGCCTCGTGTCGACCCCTGACGATATGGAGACGCCCAGCCCCGACGGGCAGTTCATGCTCGACGTGGCCTTTACCGGCGGAGGTCTGACCCTAAGGCCGGGCCTGGGCGCCGAACTGAGCCTGCGCCATCAGAGCGGCGCCGAGACCACCTTCGCCACCCTGGACGCGGTCCGCAGCCTGGGGATCGCCTGGACCGGGGCGCGCGCCGTGCGAATCTGCGCCGAAGACGCCGAGCCCATCGACGACGCCTCGGTGGTGGTGGAGACCCCGGCCGGCCCCGAGACCTTCACCGTCACCTATGCCTGCCCGGCCCAGCCCTCGCCCGAAGGCTTCCAGGGCTAATGCGCGATCAGACCGCTTCCACCGGCGGCAGGCGATAGGCGCCGTCCAGCAGGTCCGCCTTGGGCAGATAGGTGCGCATGAACAAGGCGAACGGCCCCTCCGGCGCGGGCAGCCAGTTGCCCTCCCGGTCCTCGCCCGGCGAGGCGCTGCCGATCCAGATGTCGAGGGAGCCGTCCTCGTTATAGGTCAGGCCCTCGGTGCGATCGCCGATGGCGTAGCGGTCCAGGGGATTGTCGGCGAAGAAGAACTGTCCGTCCTCGGTGGCCTCGTACAGGCTGAGCGACCAGAAGGAATTCACCGGCGGCAGGCGCTCGGCCGGGAAGTGAAGACGGTAGGCCTTCATCCCATCATAGAGCCCCCGGGGCTGGTCGCCGCGGGCGCGCATATAGAGGGCCTCCACCGGCGGCAGGGCGGCCAGGCCCCCTAGCGCCACGGTGGCCCGGTAGTGATAGTTCTGTCCGAAGTCGCCCAGGGTCGCACTGGGATAGGACCAGCCGTCGACGAAGTGGTCGCCGGTCAGGCCGCCGCGGCGCACCGCCCCCCGGGCCTCGGCCAGGCCCGCCTCGATCTCGGCGGCTTCGGCGGCGGAGAATCGCGCCGGGTCGAAACCAGTTTCCAGGCCCAGGGGCGCGATCTCCTCCAGCAGGGCGCGATCGGTGACCGGCGGCGGATTGGCTTTCATCAGATCCGCCAGCGCGGCGAAATAGTCCTGCCAGGCGGCGCTGCGCTTGACCGCCGGCGGCGGCGTCGGGGCCGCCGGCCCCTGGATAGCCAGGCCCGACTGCACCTGCTGCGCCGCCTCCAGGTCGTCAGGCCCATAGACCACGACCCGGCCCAGGGCCCAGACGTGGTTGGTCGGCGCGCGGACCACATGGCGCCCCTCGGCCGCCTCATGGGGCCCCACCAGGGTGAAGGTTCCGCCATTGGGGCCGGTGGTGCGGGTCCCGAGGATCGCGAAATTGTTGGTGTAGGCGTCCATCAGCGCCAGCGAGAAGTAGCGATCCCCGGTCTGCGGCAGGGTCAGGGTCACCGGTCCCTGCGACAGGTCCAGCTGGGCCGAGGAATAGAGGGTGTCGTTGTTCGGCGTGGTCACCGCCCGGTGCTTGGGCGTGGCCAGCTTGCGCACATGGGCGATGGTGTTGAGGCTCTGACCGAAGGACAGGCCCCGCGCCCGGGTTGCGGCGATCTCGATGAGCGGCAGGCCATAGAGCCACGCCTTCATCGCCGCCGTCTTCAGATCCGTTCCCGACATTGCGCTCTCCCCGACCGCAGATAGGTTATCATTGATCTCTTATGATCTCGGGCGGCGCCCCTGCGTCAAGTCTGCGAACCGCCCTGATCCACCTCGGCCTCCCGCTCGGCCTTCTGCCGGGCGAGCTTGTCCAGCACCCGCCCGCGACCGCGCGAGAGCGCCGTCACCACCCCGCGGAAGGTGCGCACCTCCTGGTCGCTGAAGCTCGCCCGGCCCAGCGCCGAGCGAAGGTTCTGGATCATGGACGGGCGCTTCTCCGGCGGATGGAAGAAGCCGGCGTCGTCCAGCTCGGCCTCCAGCTGGCCATACAGCCCCATCATCGCCGCCTGATCGGCGGGCTCTGGTCCGTCCCGGAACCGCGGCGGCGGTCCCGAGGCCTGGGTCATGCGCCACTCATAGGCGTTGATCGCCACCGCCTGGGCGAGGTTCAGGGAATGGAAGCGCGGATCCACCGGCACGGTGACGACCGCCTGGCACAGGGCCACCTCGGCGGTCTCCAGGCCGGCCCGCTCGGCCCCGAACAGCAGGCCCACCTTCCGCCCCGCGGCGACGGCGGCGGCCAGCTCTCCGGCCGCCTCCCGCGGGGTGATCACCGGCAGCTGCAGCTCCCGCGGGCGCGCCGTGGTGGCGAACACCAGCTGCAGGTCCCCCACCGCCTCGGCCACGCTGCCGCAGACCTTGGCCCCGTCCAGCGGCCAGTCGGCGCCGGACGCCGAGGCCCAGGCCCGATCCTGCGGCCAGCCGTCCCGCGGATTGACCAGACGGAGGTCCTCCAGGCCGAAATTGGCCATCACCCGGGCGCAGGCCCCGATGTTCTCGGCCAGTTGAGGGGCGGACAGGATAATGGTTGGCGCGGGGAGCGAACTTGCGGTCATGTGGCGTTTTCAGTCTGAGCGACGATGCGCGCAACCCCCTCGCCCATCGTCCGGAGCTTCACCCATGCGTTGTCTTGTCCTCCTGGCCGCCGTCCTGCTTGTCGCGGCCTGCGAACCGGGCATGCCGCAGACGGTCTCCACCACCCCGCGCCTGGACGCTGAACGCCTGGATGAAACAGCGGCCGAACTGACCGCCCGCGCCGCGCCCGGCCGCCTGGGGGCGGCGGTGATGAACCTGGAGAGCGGCGAGCTCTGGGCGATCAACGGCGTCGATCGCTTCCCCATGCAGAGCGTCTTCAAGGCGCCCCTGGCCGCCGCCGCCCTGGCCGAGGTCGACGCCGGCCGCCTCGACCTGGACGAGACCATCACGCTGACGGACGAAGACATCTCGCCGCCCTTCAGCCCCGTGGCCGACGCCTATCCGGGTCGCCGGGACTATACGGTGGCCGAACTCCTGACCCTCACCGCCGGCGCCAGCGACAACACCGCCGCCGACGTGCTGATGCGTCGAATCGGCGGCCCCGGCGCCGTCACCGCCTGGCTGCGCGCCCAGGACATCCGCGACATGCGGGTCGATCGCTATGAGCGCCAGCTGCAGCCGGAGATCGGCGGCCTCGACTCCTTCCGCCCGGCCTGGAAGGGCGAAGCGGCCTATCGGGCGGCCCTGCAGGACGTGCCCCCCGCCGAGCGGCAGGCGGCCGCGTCGGCCTATCTGGCCGACCCGCGGGACACCACGACGCCACGCGAGGCCCTGCTCTTCCTGGCCAAGCTTGCGCGGGGAGAACTGCTGTCTGAGGCCTCCACGGCCCGGCTGCTGAAGATCATGGGCGAAACCACCACCGGCAAGGGACGACTGGCGGCCGGCCTGCCGCCGGGCGCGCGCCTGGCCCACAAGACCGGCACGGCTCGCACGGATCTGGGCGTCAATCCCGCCACCAACGACATCGGCGTCATCACCCTGGAGGATGGCCGGCAATATGTGATCGCGGTCTTCCTGGCCGGCTCCACCTTGGCGCAGGAAGAGCGCGAGGCGATCTTCGCCGACCTGGCCCGCAGCGTGGCCGGCGCGGTCGGCTGAGCCCTCGGCCTAAGCTTGGGTCAGGCTCCCAGGCGGCGAATCGATCCGACCAGCAGGCACGACCTTGCCCCCGGCCCATAGAGGCGAACACCGGTCGACAGACCGCGCTCAAGCCGCTGGATCAGAGTCTCCTGCGTCGGATGAAGCCCAAGCGCGCGCAGGGCGGTGACCGTGTCGCCGCCCAGGGAGATGGGGGCGACGGCGAGCATCACCTCCTGCCCGCCGTCCGGGGCGAAGTCCTGGATTTTGCTGACTTGTCCGCGCAAACGGCCGCGACCTTCGGGGGACTCGAAGTCCCAAGGCTCCGCCACGAGCACCATGACGGGGGCTCCGATCAGGCCGCGTGAGGGGGCTTCGGTGCGCACCCCGGTTTAACTAGCTCAGCCGTGCGACGTTCCCATGCCGATCATCTTTGACGCCGTCGTGGCTTTGCGCACCGGCGCAGGCCTTGTATACGGCCTCAACCCCTCAATTCCGCCACGGAGCGCGCCTCGCCTATGGCCAAGATCAAAGTCGCCAATCCCGTCGTCGATATCGACGGGGACGAGATGACCCGGATCATCTGGAAGATGATCAAGGACAAGCTCATCTTCCCCTATCTCGACCTCGAGATCGCCTATTACGATCTGGGCATCGAGTATCGCGACAAGACCGACGACAAGGTCACGGTCGAGGCCGCCGAGGCGATCCAGAAATACGGTGTCGGCATCAAGTGCGCGACCATCACCCCCGATGAAGCGCGGGTGGAGGAGTTTGGCCTCAAGCAGATGTGGCGCTCGCCCAACGGCACGATCCGCAACATCCTCGGCGGCGTGGTCTTCCGCGAGCCGATCATCTGCAAGAACGTCCCGCGCCTGATCCCCGGCTGGACCCAGCCGATCATCGTCGGCCGCCACGCCTATGGCGATCAGTACCGGGCCACCGACTTCCTGGTGCCCGGCAAGGGCAAGATGACCATTCGCTGGGAAGGCGAAAACGGCGACGTCATCGAACGCGAAGTGTTCGACTATCCGGGCTCGGGCGTGGCCATGGCCATGTACAATCTGGACGACTCGATCCGTGAGTTCGCCGAGGCCTGCCTGGCCTACGGCCTGAACCGCAACTATCCGGTCTATCTCTCGACCAAGAACACCATCCTCAAGGCCTATGACGGGCGCTTCAAGGACATCTTCGCCGAGGTCTACGAGGCCAAGTACGCCGAGCAGTACAAGGCCGCCGGCATCGTCTACGAGCACCGCCTGATCGACGACATGGTGGCCTCGGCCCTGAAGTGGTCCGGCGGCTTCATCTGGGCGGCCAAGAACTATGACGGCGACGTCCAGTCCGACCAGGTGGCCCAGGGCTTCGGCTCGCTGGGGCTGATGACCTCGGTGCTGATCACCCCGGACGGCAAGACGCTGGAGGCCGAGGCCGCCCACGGCACCGTCACCCGTCACTATCGCCAGCATCAGCGCGGCGAGAGCACCTCGACCAACTCCATCGCCTCGATCTTCGCCTGGACACGGGGCCTGGAGCACCGGGCCAAGCTGGACGGCAACGAGGCCCTGGCCAAGTTCGCCAAGACCCTGGAAGAGGTCTGCGTCTCCACCGTCGAAAGCGGTTCGATGACCAAGGACCTGGCCCTGCTGGTGGGCGACACCCAGGGCTGGCTGACCACCGAAGGCTTCATCGACAAGGTGGCGGTCAATCTCGACAAGGCCCTGTCGGCCCAAGGCTGAGACCCATCCTACGGTTCGGCGCGGCGCGCCGGACCGCCATGGGCGGCGACCGCGCCAAACGCGCGCCGCCGCGCCATCAGGTCGCGCAGGTCTTCCTTGTTGGTCACGGCCTTTCGGGCGTCAGACACGATCTTGTCGGCGTGGATGCGAAGCACCGCCAGCCGATGCGGATCGCGCTCCTGCTCGGCCACCAGGGTCAGGATCTCCAACATACGGATGGCCACGCTGGGGGCGCCGGCCCCGTTCTGGCGGATCATGTCGAAACTGACATCGACCAGACCGGCATAGTCGCTGACCGGCCGCATCAGCACCACGCGCCCATCGCGGATCGTCACGCCCGTGGGAAAGCTCCGGGGAACCACCCGGCACAGGGCTGACCCAAGCTGGTCCAGCACGGCGATGGCGGTCATCGGGTCATTGATGCCTGGCGACAGGGCGCGGACCGCCACCTCCACCAGCTGGCGCACGCTATATTCCAGATCGCTGCCGGAGGTGCGCTTGGCGCCCAGCGCCGTGGTCCGCGCTACGGCCTCTTCGGCGCCTTCCGCCTCGGGCGGATGAACCAGGGCGACGCAGCCGCCGGCGACGACAAAATCGCCCGGCCGCACCAGCAGCCGGACCCGCGCGCCCGCCTCCTGCGCCCAGTCGGCCAGGGACTCGACGTCGAGCTCCTGGAGATAGCCGTTGCGGCGATCGGTGAGCCTTCGGGCGCTCGACCAGTCGAGGTCGATGTCCTCGGGGCCCAGGCTATTGGGCTCGGGTTCGCCAAGCGTCAGGCTGTCCAGGGCCGCGAACAGCTCGCGCCGCACCAGATCGGAAGAGCGTCGTGTAGGGAAAGAGTGTAGATCTCGGTGGTCGCCGTATCATTAAAAAAAAACACCAACCACATGCCTCCCCCGCCTCACCCCCCTCCCGTCCATCACCCCCACTCTCCCTCCCTCCCCACCACCTCCTCTCCCCCCTCCCCTCC
>CALEOQ010000089.1 GCA_937910255.1 uncultured Caulobacteraceae bacterium
GGTGTCGCTGTCGCTTGTCGATCGGCGTGTTGTGTCGTGTGTTGTGCGTGGTGTACGTCACGTTTTTTTTTTTTCAAGCAGAAGACGGCATACGAGATTACGACGTGACTGGAGTTCAGACGTGTGCTCTTCCGATCTAATGCTCGCCGATATCGCCGGCCCCGATCGCGCCGAGCAGGGCGTCGGTCAGGGCGTGCAGGCCCGCATCGGCGTCGGAATGGCCGATCAGGGTCTGGTCGTGATCGATCCGCACGCCGCAGAGCCAGACCGCATCGCCCGGCCCCCAGCGGTGCGCGTCGAACCCCTGGCCCGTGCGGACCAGCCGGGCGCCGGCGGCGAGACGTTCGGCCATGGCGAAGTCCTCCGGATAGGTCAGCTTGAACAGCAGCGGGTCGCCTGGACAGATCGCCACCGAGCCGCCGGCGGCGGTCACCACCTGGGCGTCGTCCGTAGGCTCCTGGTCGTCCGGCCAGGCGGCGTAGGCGGCGGCGAGCTGGTCGTGGCGGAAGGCCTGGGGGGTCTGGGCCCGCCACAACCCCTCGCGGGACGGGGTTTCCAGCCGGGGCCCGGCCTGCCGCTTAAGGGTGTCGGCCAGGGGCAGGGCGAGGATCGCCCCATCGGCCTGCGTCAGGGCGGCGAGCGCCTGAGACACATGGTCGCGGGTGAGGAAGGGTCGGGCCGCGTCGTGGACGAGGACAGGCTGGTCCCGCCGATGCGGCGACAAGGCCGTGATGGCGGCCCTGACCGAGGCCGATCGGGTGGCGCCGCCCTCAACCAGGGTGATGTTGGGAAGCTCGCCCAGCGCCGACCTGGCGGTCTCGATCATATCGGGGGCGACAGCCACGGCGATGTCGTCGGCGCCGGCGGCCAGCAGGGCCTCCACCGACCAGCGGGCGATGGCTCTTCCCCCCAGCCTGCGCCAGGCCTTGGGCGTCCCTGCGCCCGCGCGGGTCCCGCTTCCCGCGGCGACAACTATGGCCGAAAAGCTCATGCGGCGTGTTTAGGGCGCCAAGGCCTGTTGTCCAGGCTTTACGGCGCCGCACAAATTGCCTAAAAAGGCAGCGGTAAGGGTGATCATAAAATGAGCAATAAGCTCAAGGTCGGGGAAATTGAGGTTGGCGGGCGCGTCTGGATCGCCCCCATGACCGGCGTGTCCGATCTTCCATTTCGTCGTGCGGCCAGTCGCCTGGGCGCACCCTACGTGGCCACGGAGATGGTCGCGTCGGACGAATTCGCCCGTGGCCGGCCCGACGTGGTCCGCCGCGCCGCCGTCGGCGAGGGCCTGCCCCTGATGGTGGTTCAGCTGGTCGGGCGAGATCCGGCGACCATGGCGCAGGGCGCCCGCCTGGCGGCCAAGGCCGGGGCCGAGATCATCGACATCAATTTCGGCTGCCCGGCCCGCGAGGTGACCGGCGTCGCCTGCGGCTCTGCCCTGATGCGTGAACCCGATCTGGCGGAGTCCATCGTGGCTGCGGTGGCTCAGGCTGTCGACGTGCCCGTCACCGTCAAGATGCGGCTGGGGTGGGACGCCGCCAGCCTGAACGCTCCGGAGCTTGCGGCGCGATGCGTCGGCGTCGGCGCCCGGGCGGTCACGGTCCATGGCCGCACCCGCAGCCAGTTCTACAAGGGCGCGGCTGACTGGGCCGCCGTGGCCAGGGTCAAGGCCGCCGTGGACGTGCCGGTTATCGTCAATGGCGACATCGTCGATGGCGAGACCGCCCGCCAGGCCCTGGCCCTCTCCGGCGCCAATGGCGTCATGGTGGGGCGCGGGGTCTATGGCCGCCCCTGGATCGCCGCCGAGATCGAGGCGGCCCTGGCAGGCCTGCCCTTCCAAGGTCCGGATGCGTCCACAAGGCTTGCGATCGTCCTCGCCCATTTCGAGGACGCCCTGGACTTCTACGGCGCACGCCTGGGTTTGCGGATTTTCCGCAAGCATCTGGCCGCCTACATCGATAACGCGCCTTGGCCCATGCAGGCCGAGGCCAGACGGGCCGCCCGTTCGCGGCTCTGTCGCCTGGAGGATCCGTCAGAGGTGAAATCTGAACTGGCTGTGCTCTGGCGCGGCCCAGAGGCGAGGTTGGCCGCATGACGAGCCGGACCAAGACGACATCCAGCGGCGCAGAGCTTTCGGCGCTCAAGTCCGCCGCCTTCGACCTGAGCCCGGAGCCGGCCATGGTCATAGACCGCGACGGCGCGCTCATTGCGGTCAACGAAGCTGCAGAGGCCCTGTTCGGCCAGGGCCTGGGCCTGCTGGCCCGCGGCCGCTTCAGGGCCGCCCTGCCGCCGGGCTCCCCCCTGGTCGAACTGCTCAATCGCGCCCTCGAGGAGGGGGGCGCGGTGCGCGAGCGGGGCATCGGCATGAACCTCTTTGGTCTGCCCCCCTTCGAGGCCGACGGCGCGGCCGCGCCCTTGGGCGACGGTTCGGTCCTGCTGACCCTGCAGGTCAAGGGTGGGGTCTTTTCGGAGTTCGCCGGCGATGTGGCGGGGCTTCGCTCGATCATGGGCCTGGGCCGCATGCTGGCCCACGAGATCAAGAATCCCCTGGCCGGGATCCGCGGCGCCGCTCAGCTGCTGAAGGCCGGGGCCAAGGCCGAGGACGTGCCCCTGGCTCAGCTGATCGTCGATGAGACCGATCGGGTGAAGCGCCTGGTGGACCGCATGGAGGTGTTCGCTGACGACGCGCCGCCGGCCCGCAATCCGGTCAATATCCATGAGGTCCTCGACCGCGTCCGCGCCCTGGCGGTGAACGGCGTGGCCGATGGCCTGTTGCTGCGAGAGCAGTACGATCCGTCTCTGCCCTCGACCCCGGGGGACGAGGATCAACTGATCCAGGTCTTCCTGAACCTGGTCAAGAACGCCTCGGAAGCCGCTCATGCCCGCGGCGATGGCCGCGGCGAGGTGCTGATCACCACGGCCTACCGGCACGGGGTGCGGGTGCGTTCGGCCAAGGACCGTCAGCTGCGCGGCACGCCTCTGGAGGTGCGAATCCAGGACAACGGACCCGGCGTGCCCTCGCACCTGCGCGAGAGCCTGTTTCAACCCTTCATCACCACCAAGCCGAACGGTGCAGGTCTTGGCCTCGCGCTCGTCTCCAAGCTGGTGGCCGGCCATGGCGGCCTGATCGACTTCGAGTCTGAACCTGGGCGGACAGTTTTCCGCGTGTTGCTTCCCATTGTGACCGAAAAGGACGTCTCGGCATGAGCGCCGCAGGTAAGAAGATCCTCATTGCGGATGACGACTCCTCCATCCGACTTGTCCTGTCCCAGTCCTTCACCCGCCTGGGTTATCAGGTTCGCGCCACCGGCAACGCCTCGACCCTGCTGAAGTGGGTGTCCGAAGGCGAGGGCGACCTGGTCATCACCGACGTGATGATGCCCGACGAGAACGTGTTCGACGTGCTGCCGCGCATCCGCAAGGAGCGCCCCAAGCTGCCGGTCATCGTGATGAGCGCGCAGAACACCCTGCTGACCGCCGTGAACGCCGCCGAGATCGGCGCCTTCGACTATGTGCCCAAGCCCTTCGACCTGGACGACATGACCGCCGTGGCGCGCCGGGCCCTGTCGCGCCCGGCCGACGCCGAAGCCTCCCGCGCCCAGGCCCGGGCCATGCGTGACGAGCGCCTGCCGCTGATCGGCCGCTCGACCCCGATGCAGGAGGTCTATCGCACCATCGCCCGCCTGGTCGGCGCCGACCTGACCGTGCTGATCCTCGGCGAATCCGGGACGGGCAAGGAGCTGGTGGCCCGCGCCCTGCACGACATGGGGCGTCGCAAGGACGGCAAGTTCGTCGTCATCAACCTGGCGGCCACCCCGCGCGAGCGGGTCGAGACCGAGCTGTTTGGCCGCGCCGACACCGAGGGCGACAGCGGCAAGCTGGTGGAGGCCGACGGCGGCACCCTGTTCCTGGACGAGATCGGCGACATGCCCCTGGACGCTCAGACGCGTCTCCTGCGGGTGATCGACGGTTCCGAGCCGGCTTTGAACCCCAAGACCGGCCGCCGGCCCAACGCCCGGCTCATCGCCGCCACCAATCGCGACCTGCGCGGCCTGATCCAGCAGGGCCTGTTCCGGGAGGATCTCTATTTCCGCCTGAACGTGGCGCCGATCCGCCTGCCGCCCCTGCGCGACCGGACCGAGGATATTCCCGACCTCGCCCGCTCCTTCCTGCTGCGCGCCAACCGCGAGGGCCTACCGTCAAAGACCATCGATCAGGCCGCCCTGGAACGGCTGAAGCTCCATGCGTGGCCGGGCAATGTCCGCGAGCTCGAGAACCTGATCCGGCGGATCTGCGCCCTCTATGCCGAAGAGCTGATCACCGCGCGCATCGTGGAAAAGGAGTTGGTGGACCAGCAGCCCAGCCAGCCGGGGCAGGAGGGGCCGCTGACCCTCGCCCAGCTCGTGGAGCGCCACCTGGGGGGCTATTTCGCCGAGCAGCCTGACGGGGTGCCGCCGGCTGGCCTCTATGACCGGGTGCTGGAGGAGGTCGAGCGGCCGCTGATCCAGCTCACCCTGGCGGCCACGCGGGGCAACCAGGTGCGGGCCGCCGAAATCCTCGGTCTCAACCGCAACACCCTGCGCAAGAAGATCCAGGATCTGGGCGTCGATCTGACCCGTGGTCGGCGTTGATGGGCGGCGAACGAGGACCGACCAACAACCTGGCGTAATCTGGCAACATGAGTGTTGAGTTCTAGACACAGTTGCGCCTAGGCTCACTTCGCATGGCGTCGTCGACTCTGACATCGGGAGCGTCCGGTGCGCCCGCCAGACTCTGGCGGGCGCTGCAGTCCCGCTATGTCCTGGGCGGCGGCTATATCCTGGCGGCGATCCTGACCGCCGTGGCCATTCTGCTGGCCGCCTCGCCGCCGGAGGCGGGGCCTCTGCGGCCGGCGTCCACCACCATCCTGACCGTGCTCAGTCTGAACCTGGTGCT
The DNA here is from genome assembly GCA_937910255.1 of uncultured Caulobacteraceae bacterium. Classification (GTDB taxonomy): domain Bacteria; phylum Pseudomonadota; class Alphaproteobacteria; order Caulobacterales; family Caulobacteraceae; genus Phenylobacterium. The sequence goes on from CALEOQ010000089.1 coordinate 4,930, forward strand.
GATCCTGGTTCTGGCCGCCCTGGTCGGATTTCGCCTGCTGGCCTTGCTGGACGCCCGCTCGGTGGACGCCGGGGCGCGCCTGCATCTGCGCTTCGTCACCCTGTTCGCCCTGGCCGCCGTCGCGCCGGCCGTGGTGGTGGCCCTGTTCTACGGGGTGCTGGTCAACCGCGGGGTCGACAACTGGTTCAGCGAGCGCGTCCAGACGGTGGTCGAGAACTCGGCCACGGTGGCGCGGTCCTATGTGGAGGACCAGAAGCGCTATATCGGCGAGCACGTGTCGCTGATGTCGGTGGACCTCAACCGCGCGGCCCCGGCCCTGGGCGCGACGCCGGTGACCTTCAGCCACTTCCTGGCGCTGCAGTCGGCCTATCACGGCTTTCCCGCCGCCTATCTGATCGACCGCGAGGGGCGGGTTCTGGCGAGGACCGAGGCACCGGACGCGCCGCCCTACATGGTGCCGCCGGAATCGAGCTTCCAGGCGGCTGACGAGGGCGACATCTCGGTGCCGGCCTTCGACTCCGCCGACCTGATGCGGGCCCTTTACCGGCTGAACTCCTATCCGGACGCCTATCTCTATGTGACCCGCCCTGTGGAGTCGGGGATCATCAACCACCTGATCGAGGCCGAAGGCTCGCTGATCTCCTACCGCGAGGCCGCGCAGAGCCGGGCGCGGATCCAGACCGTCTTTGCGCTCAGCTATGTGGAGACCGCGCTGCTGGTCCTGGTGGGCGCGGTGTGGCTCGGCATGTCGGCGGCCAACGCCATCTCCGGCCCCGTGGCGCGGCTGGTGCAGGCTGCGGGCCGGGTGGCCGGCGGCGACCTCGACGCCCGCGTTGATGCGGATAATGATCCGGAAGAAATTGCGGTTTTGTCTCGTGCGTTCAATCGTATGACGCATGATCTTCAGGCGCAGCAAGAGGCGTTGAAGCGCGCCGGCGACGAGGCCGAGCGCCGGCGTGAGTTCATCGAGACTGTGCTGTCCGAGGTCAGCGCCGGGGTCATCGGCCTGGATGAGGGCGGTCGCATCTCGGCGGTGAACCGTCAGGCCGCCCATCTTCTGGAACTGCCTGAAGAGATCGGCGAGGGGCAGACCCTGGCCGATCTGGCGCCCGAACTCGGCCCGGTGGCGGCCCAGGCGGCGGTCTCCGGCGAGGCGGAGGTCGAGGTGGACATCCAGCGCGACCGGGAAAATCACCGTCTGCGGGTCCGGGCCAGCCGCGGCGACAGCGGGCTTGTCCTCACCTTCGACGACATCACCCGCCTGGTGGCCGCTCAACGCAACGCCGCCTGGAAGGATGTCGCTCGCCGCATCGCCCACGAGATCAAGAACCCTCTGACCCCCATCCAGCTGTCAGCCGAACGGATCCGGCGCAAGTTCCGCAAGGACGTGCCCATCGCCGATCTCGAGACCTTCGACCGCTGCACCGACACCATCGTGCGCCAGGTGGGCGACATCGGGCGGATGGTCGATGAGTTCTCCGCCTTCGCCCGCATGCCCGCCCCGCGGTTTTCGCCGCAGGATCTGGCCGAATTGGTCCGCGCCCAGGTGTTCTCGCAGCGGGTGGCCAATCCGGACATCACGATCGAGCTGAAGGAGCCGCTGCCGGAAGCCTCGGCCATGGCCGATGGCCGCATGCTGGCCCAGGCCCTGACCAACATCCTGAAGAACGCCGCCGAGGCTGTGCACGCCCGCCTGGAGGCGACGCCCAAGCCGGCGGGCCGTATCCGGGTGCGGATGGGGCTGGCCGACGACCTCGTCACCATCGAGGTCGAAGACAACGGGGTGGGTCTGCCGGAAAAGGACCGCGACCGGCTGACCGAGCCCTATGTGACGACCCGCGAGAAGGGCACCGGCCTGGGCCTGGCGATCGTCAAGCGCATCCTTGAGGACCACGGCGGCGAGCTGGTCCTGGCCGATGCGACGCGGGGACGCGGCGCACGCGCCATTCTGCAACTTCCGGCCGGAGGGCGCCCGACGGGCGCGCCCTCGGCCTCCGAAATGATGCTCGAAGGAGAGTCCCATGGCGGCTGACGTTCTGGTGGTGGACGACGAGGCCGACATCCGCGACCTGGTGGCGGGAATTCTGTCGGACGAAGGCTATGAGGTGCGCACCGCCTCGGACTCGGAGTCCGCCCTGGCGGCGGTGCGGGCCCGGCGGCCATCCCTGCTGATCCTGGATATCTGGATGCAGGGCGGGGGCATGGACGGGCTGGAGCTGCTGGACCTGGTCAAGTCCCTCGACCCGGACCTGCCCGTGGTGATGATCTCCGGCCACGGCAATATCGAGACGGCCGTCAGCGCCATCAAGCGCGGCGCCTACGACTTCCTGGAGAAGCCGTTCAAGTCCGACCGGCTGCTGCTGGTGGTGGAGCGCGCCCTGGAGGCGGCCAATCTGCGCCGGGAAAACCGCCGCCTGCGGACCCAGGCCATCATGCCCGAGGGGCTGATCGGCAAGTCCATGCCCGCCCAGCACCTGCGTCAGATGATCGCCAAGCTGGCCGCCGCCAACAGCCGCGTGCTGATCGCCGGCCCTCCGGGCTCGGGCAAGGAGACGGTGGCGCGCCTGATCCATTCCGGCAGTCCCCGGGGCAAGGGCGAGTTCGTGGCCATCAGCGCAGCGGGCATGACGCCGGAACGCATGGATGTGGAGCTTTTCGGCGTCGAAGGCGAGGCGGGCCGCCCAGGCAAGATCGGCGTGTTCGAACGCGCCCACGCCGGCACCCTCTATCTCGACGAAGTGGCCGACATGCCCCGCGAGACCCAGAGCCGCATCCTGCGGGTGCTGGTCGAGCAGCGCTTCCGGCGGGTGAACGGCGACGCCGACGTCCAGGTCGATGTGCGGGTGATCTCGTCCACCTCGCGCAACCTCCGCGAGGAGATCGCCGAGGGCCGGTTCCGCGAGGATCTGTTCCATCGCCTGAACGTGGTCCCCGTGGCCGTGCCCGGCGTGTCGGAGCGTCGCGAAGACATCCCCGAGCTGGTGGAGAACTTCATCGAGCGGATCTGCGAGGCCAGCGGCATGCCCCGGCGCGTCCTGGCCGAGGACGCCATCGCCTCCCTGCAGGTCCGCCCCTGGCCGGGCAATCTGCGTCAGCTGCGCAATGTGGTCGAGCGGATGCTGATCCTCAGCTCGGGCGATCCGGCCGAGCCGATCACCGCCGATATGGTGCCCTCGGACGCCCCGCCCGGCGACGGCGGCGGCCTGATGGGGGCCGACAAGATCATCGCCCTGCCGCTACGCGAAGCCCGTGAGACCTTCGAGCGGGAGTATCTCAGCGCTCAGATGATGCGGTTCTCCGGCAATATCTCTCGCACGGCGGCCTTCATCGGCATGGAACGCTCGGCCCTTCACCGCAAACTCAAGTCCCTGGGTCTTTCCGGGGCCCGCGCGCTCGAGGAGGGCGTCGAATAGTCATGGGGCGTATCGCCTATGTGAATGGCCGCTATGGCCCGCACGCCGAAGCCGCGGTCCATATTGAGGATCGGGGCTATCAGCTGGCCGATGCGGTCTATGAGGTCTGGTCGGTGTTCGACGGAAAGCTCGCCGACGCCGAGGGCCATTTCGCCCGGCTGAAGCGCAGCCTGGGCGAGCTGCGGATTCCGGAGCCCATGTCGCGGGCGGCCCTGACCGTCGTGCTGCGCGAGGTGCTGCGGCGGAACATGGTGCGCGAAGGTCTGATCTATCTCCAGGTCAGCCGCGGCGTGGCCCCGCGCGACCACGCCTTTCCAGACCATCCCTTGCGCCCGGCCGTGGTCATCACCGCCAAGTCCCTGGACCGGGCGGCGAGCGAGGCCAAGGCAGCGCTGGGGATCTCGGTGATCACCACCCCGGAGAACCGCTGGGGCCGGTGCGACATCAAGACCGTCGGCCTGTTGCCCAATGTCCTGGCCCGCCAGGCGGCCCGGGAGCAGGGGGCGGCCGAAGCCCTGTTCGTCGACGAGGCGGGGCTCATCACCGAGGGCACCTCGGCCAATGCCTGGATCCTCGATCAGGCCGGCGTGCTGCGCACCCGAGACACCGGCGCCAACATCCTTCGCGGCGTCACCCGCCACACCCTGCTCGATGTGATCGCCCAGGCGCAGCTGAAGGTCGAAGAGCGCCCGTTCACGCCCCAGGAGATGGCCGACGCCAAGGAAGCCTTCATCACCGGCGCCGGCTCTCTCGTCCTGCCCGTGGTGAAGATCGATGGCCAGCCGATCGGCGACGGCGCGCCGGGGCCGGTGGCGAAGCGCCTGCGGAGCCTCTATATCGAACGGGCGAAGCAGACCGCCCTCTGAATGGGCCGACCGTGATTGCACGGCGGCTCTGGGTTGGACTAGCTTGCCTTATGTGTGTGGGGGCGCGTGGCCCCTCAATCGGAGAAAAGGGCGAAAAGCCATGAGCGAAAAAAAGCAGAACCTGCAGGACACCTTCCTCAACAGCGTCCGCAAGGCCAAGACCCCCCTGACCATCTTCCTCGTCAACGGCGTCAAGCTGCAGGGCGTGGTCAGCTGGTTCGACAATTTCTGCGTGCTCCTGCGTCGCGATGGCCAGTCTCAACTGGTCTACAAACACGCCATCTCCACCATTATGCCGGCCCAGCCCGTCCAGCTGTATGAGCCGGCGGAAGACGAGACCGATTGAGTTCCCCATCCATCGACCATGAGACGCCCGTCCAGGGCGCGCTCATCATCCATCCCGAACGTGAAGGCCGCGGCGGCGCCCGGTCTTCGCAGGCGCGTCTCGATGAGGCCGCGGGTCTGGCGCTCGCCCTCGATCTCGAGATCCGTCGCGGGATGGTCGCGCCGGTGCGCAAGCGCATGCCCGCCACCCTGTTCGGCAAGGGCAAGGTGGCCGAGATCGGCGCGCTCTGCGAAGAGCTCGAGATCGATGTGGCCGTCGTCGACGACGCCCTGACGCCGGTTCAGCAGCGCAATCTGGAAAAGGCCTGGAAGGTGAAGGTCATCGACCGAACCGGCCTGATCCTGGAAATCTTCGCCCGGCGCGCCCGCACGCGGGAAGGGCGACTGCAGGTGGAACTGGCCCGGCTCTCCTATGAGCGCTCGCGCCTGGTCCGAACCTGGACCCACCTGGAGCGCCAGCGCGGCGGCTTCGGCGTCATGGGCGGTCCCGGCGAAACCCAGATCGAGACCGACCGCCGCCTGCTGGCCGAGAAGATCGGCCGGCTGAAGAAGGAACTGGTGGAGGTTCGCCGCACCCGCACCCTGCAGCGCTCGGCCCGCAAGCGCCGGCCCTATCCGGTTGTGGCCCTGGTGGGCTACACCAATGCCGGCAAGTCGACCCTGTTCAATCGCCTGACCAATTCCGAGGTCATGGCCGAGGACATGCTGTTCGCCACCCTCGATCCGACCCTGCGGATGCTGAATCTGCCCGATGGCCGGCCAGCGATCCTGTCGGACACGGTGGGCTTCATCTCCGACCTGCCGCACGAGCTGGTGGAGGCCTTCCGGGCCACCCTTGAGGAGGTGAAGGAGGCCGACGTCATCCTGCACGTCCGCGACATCGCCAGCCCCGAGAGCGCAGCCGAGGCGGCCGATGTGCGCGAGGTGCTCGAACGCCTCGGCGTCGACATGGACGAGCGCCGGGTGCTGGAGGTCTGGAACAAGATCGACCTGACCGACGCCGAAGACCGGCCGATGATCGAGGGCGATGCGCGGCGCGCCCATCCGCCGGCCCTGCTGGTCTCGGCGGTGACGGGGGAGGGGGTCGAACCCCTGTTGCTGGCGGTGGCCGGCCTCGTCGACGAATCCCCGGCGGTCGAGGCGCATCTGCCGGCCGGCGAAGGCGCAGCCATCGCCTGGCTCTATCAGAATGGCCGGGTGATCGATCGGCACACCGAAGATGACGGCGCGGTGCGCATGGCCGTGCGGCTGACGCCCAAGGCCCTGGGCCAGTTCGAGCAGCTGTTCCCCCGGATCGACCTGGGCGCCGTTTCGCCCGCCGACGACGAAATCTAGGCTCGTTCAGCGACCTTGGCGGCGTCCCACAGGGCGTCCATCTCGGCCAGATCGGACTCCTCGGCGGTGCGGCCGCGCTCGGCCAGGGCGGCTTCGATGAACTGGAAGCGGCGGGCGAACTTGGCGTTGGTGGCGCGCAGGGCGTCCTCCGGCTCGATGTCCAGCTTGCGGGCCAGGTTGGCCATGACGAACAGCACGTCGCCGATCTCGCCGCGCAGAGCGTCCTTGTCGCCCGAGGCGATCTCGGCCTCCATCTCACCGATCTCCTCGCGCAGCTTTTCCAGCACGAAGGAGACCTCTGGCCAGTCGAACCCCACGCGGGCGGCGCGTTTGGTCAGTTTGACCGCCCGGGTCATGGCCGGAAGGCCGGCGGGCACATCGTCCAGCAGGCTGCGGTCGCGGCCCTTGCCGGCTCGCTCCTGCGCCTTCATCGCCTCCCAGGCCGCGGTCTGGGCCTCGCCTGTGTCGTAGCTCTGGTCGCCAAAGACATGGGGATGGCGGCGGATCATCTTGTCGTTGATGGCGCGGGCCACATCCTCGAAGGCGAAGGCGCCCTGCTCCTGCGCGATGCGGGCGTGGAACACCACCTGCAGCAGCAGGTCGCCGAGTTCCTCCTTTAGGTCGCCAATGTCGTTCCGTTCGATGGCGTCGGCCACCTCATAGGCCTCTTCCACCGTATAGGGGGCGATGGTGGCGAAGCTCTGCGCCAGGTCCCAGGGGCAGCCGTTCTGCGGGTCGCGCAGGCGGGCCATGATGGCCAGCAGGCGTTCCAGGGGCGGCAGGTCACTGGGCGGGGCGGACAGCGGCATGAATCTCCTCGGAGGTCTTGGGCTCGGCGGCGAATTCCGGGGCGGCCTCGGCCAGGTCGCGGGCCTCCAGGGCGCTGCGGATTTCGGCGTGGCGCTCGGCGTTGAGGGGATAGTTGATGATGATCCAGCCGGCCAGCAGGGAGAGGGCCGCCGGCGCGGCCAGGAACATCACCTGAAGGCCCAGCAGGCCGGAGGTGGAGCCGCCCGCCCGGGCGTCGAAGCCCACCAGGTCCAGGCCCACATAGGTGATGCCGATGGCGGCCGCCGAGCCGATCTTCACCGTCCCGCTCAGCAGGGCATAGAGCAGGCCCGTGCGATCGGCGCCGGAGTCCAGCCGCTCCTCGTCGCCCACATCGGCCATCATCGCCCGCAGCAGGAAGGGACCGGCCGAGAAGGGCAGGCCGATCAGGAACATCAGGCCCGCCGCGATCATCCAGGCGCCGGGGGGGATCACCAGGGCGCCTGCAGTGACGATGGCGTAGAACACGGTCGAGACCGCCAGGGCCCGGTGCTTGCCGAGCTTGTACGAAAGCCGCGTCCAGAGGGGGCCGCCCACCAGGCCGCCGATGAAATAGATCAGCAGCAGGCCGCCGGCCTCGGCCTTGTCGAAGGCCTTGATGCGCTCGAAATAGAAGAAGAACAGGGCGCCGGTGATCGCCGGCCCCGTGCCGATGGCGAGGTCTGCGGCCAGCAGGCGGCGCACGCTGTTGCGCTTGAAGAGGCCCAGATACTCCCGCAGGCCAGAGCGCTGCTGGGGCCGCACGATGAAGGGTTCGGGCACCTTCCAGAGCGCCAGAAGCCCGGTCAGCGGCAGCAGCAGGATGATGAACCAGCCCATGGCTTCCACCCCCAGGGCGTGGCCAGGCACGCCGAGCAGGCCCAGCAATGGGGGCAGGGTGAGGACCAGGATCATCCCCACCACATTGCCGCCCTGCCACCAGGAATAGATCCGAGACCGCTCGTCATAGCCGGGCGACAGGACCGAACCCCAGGACAGGTGGGCCAGGGTGGCGATGGAGAAGCCGCCATAGATGACTAGCAGCCAGAGCCACAGATAGCCGGCGCTGACGCCCGGCCTGGCCATGAACAGCATGTAGGCCGCCAGCATCAGGATGGGGATGCCGATCCCGAACCACAGCCGGAAGCGGCCATAACGGGTCCGGGTCTTGTCCATGATCCCGCCGATGAACGGGTCAAAGGCGATGTCCAGCAGCCGCACGCCCATGAACGCCGCGCCGACGGCCGAAAGGCTCAAGCCCAGTTCGTTGGCGTAGAATTCCGGAAGATAGACCACCAGGGGCAGACCAAGACCTGCCAGGGGGAGGCAGGGGGCGGCCAGAGCCGCGAGGGTCCAGCTCGAGCGACGCTCAGACGACATGACGGAATATCTCGCGGGGGAACTCTAACAAGCTTCAATCAGACCGCGCCCCGTCCCCAGTAGCAAGCCTGCATCACCGCAGGGCGTAGAGTTGACCCCGGCTGAGGCGATGGGCGAAGCGGTCGAAGGTCCATTGGGCGTCCCCCCACACGGCCTGGCGCCGCGCATCGGTGATGTCGGTGGCGTACCAGCTGAAGGTGACCGGCATGACCTTGCCGTCGAAGGTGATCATCTGGCCTTCGATCGCCGCGCCGCCGAGGGAAAAGCTGCGGAACGAGAGCCCGGGACGGTCCCCCAACTCCTTGCGGGTTGGTCGGTTGGGCTTGGCGTCGGTGAGCACCAGCTCGACCCGCCCGCCGGCCATGACGCCGGTGCGGGCGAGTTCGCGGGCGACCTCGTCCCTCAGGCCGTCCGCCAGCCGCTCGATCTCGCTCAGGCCATAGGTCTTGAGGGCCCTTTCGCGAAATTCCGGCGCGATGGACACGGTGACTTCAGGGGGCTGCACAGGGTCGATCTGGTCGGCGATGGCCAGGCTGGGCAGAGCAAGGCTAACCACGACGAGGGCGGCCAGGGCGCCGAGCGCGATCCTGAGCATGGGACAGCCTCCGATTGAATCCCGAAGGACGATGCGGCGAAACCGTGGCGCCACTGTGACCGTGGGAAAGGTTGGGGGCTATTCGACCGCGTGCAAGCCCTTGGCTTCAAGAACTCGCCAAACATCCTCGGCCGTGTCGGCGAAGCCGAACAGGTCCAGATCGGCCTGCGCAATCATGCCGTGTTCGGCCAAGGCGTCGAAATTTATGACCTTTCGCCAATAGGCCTCATCGAACAGGGCGATGGGGATCGGCGGGCTCTTATGGGTCTGGCGCAGGGTCAGGATTTCGAAAAACTCATCCAGGGTGCCGAAGCCGCCGGGACCGAGCACCAGCCCGCTGGCCCGCATGCCAAGGTTCATCTTGCGCATGTCGGAATCGCGGACTCTGTGGGTCGGTTCTGGGGCTGAGTGGGGGGCCTGCTCCTGCTCTGGGGGCCGGGCGGTGTCGAGGCCTAGTGACGGGGCGCCCCTGACGGCCCGC
>CALEOQ010000090.1 GCA_937910255.1 uncultured Caulobacteraceae bacterium
GTGTCGAGCGGAAGACGGCATACGAGATTACGCGGTGACTGGAGTTCAGGCGTGTGCTCTTCCGATCTCGGGTGAAGTGCAGCCCGGGAACGGCCAGGCCGCCAAGGTGCAGTTCGCGCAAGGGTCGCGGGCCGACGACTATCTTCTCAATCCCCTTCGGCCAGCCGCCAGCCCCTGGGAGGTGAAGGCCGGCACCATCATCCCGGCGGCGCTGATCACCGCCTTGAACTCCGACCTGCCGGGCGAGGTCATCGCCCAGGTCACCGAGCCGGTCTACGATCACCGCACCGGACGCACGGTCCTGATCCCACAGGGGTCGCGGCTGATCGGCCAGTACGACAGCCAGGTCGCCTACGGGCAGAACCGGCTGATGGTGGCGTGGAACCGGATCATCATGCCCGACGGGCGCTCGATCAACATCGGCTCAATGACCGGCGCGGACCTCAGCGGAGCCACCGGCCTGCAGGACCGCCGTGACGGCCACTTCGGCCAGCTCGCTCGCGGAATTCTGCTCTCGACCCTGTTCAGCGTCGGGGCGGCCGCCGCCCAGGACGCCGGCACCCGCAGTTCGGGCGGCCTGGTCATCAACAGCGCCGGGAGCGGCGTGGCCAACTCCGCCCAGATGGTGGGCCAACAGATCACCGGCCGCGATCTCAATCGCCAGCCGACCCTGATGGTGCGCGCCGGCTGGCCGCTGCGGGTGATCGTGAGCAAGGACATGATCCTCGCGCCCTACCCATAAGGCGGCCGCGACGCCCTTCCCTACCCCTCTAGCCCTGGAGACCGACATGGCGCGCGAAGCCAAGACCAGCCTGGCCCTGCCGAAGATCGACACCGAGGAGAAGGCGGTCGATCTGCGGCTCAAGCTGAAGGGCAAAGCGGCTGTCGACCTCGCCGAATATCAGGCTGCCTATGCCGAGGAAAATGGCGCTATCGAGCTCGACATCCTCGCCGCCCACATCCTCGCCACGTTCATCGAGGGCGATAAGGGCTTTCAGACTTGGCGGCGCGCTCGTGGCGGGGACCGCCGCTCCTAGGGCTGAACATCCCTGTTCTTGACTCCCGCTAATCACCGATCCGAATCGACCGCTCACTTGCGGTCTTTGGCATCGTCGGGGTCCCGGTTTCGAAAGTGTCGGGGTCGCTCGTGGCTGATCTTGCCTGATTCGGCGTCCTCACCCGCGATTCTGTTCTTTGGACAATCCCAACAATACCGATTCGGTCGCCCTATTTCGGACGATTCACGCCCTTCGGTCTCTAGGGGCGGCGCCCAGACTCATCGGACCTTCGACGGGTTCGCCCGAGGCGCCCTTTTGCGTCGGTCGAGCGCCGGAGATCACCGATGACCTAGCGACGAGACCCTGAAACGGCGAGAGCCCCCCGTTGGCGCGGGAGGCTCTCGGAGATCGCAGATGCCGTTGTGGAAGGCGGCGAATTGACTGGTCCAAGTTATGGGGCGTCGTAAGACGCGTCAAGGACCAGACGGGGAAGCTTTGCCCTGAATTCGGCGATCTGAACCCGGTCCAGCGGCTTCGTCCCAATGAAGGGACCACCATGCAGACCGCACATTCCGAGGAATGGCGGCCGGGCTTCGCCAAGCGCGCAGACAACTTCGAGCAGGTCTGCGCCCAGGCCGAGGCCTGGCGCTGGCGCCCGGGCGAGAGCATCGCCCGTGTCGCCGCCGCCGTGCTGAAGGGCACGCCGATGCTCAGCGCGCCCCAGCGCCTGACCCTGCTGCTTTACGTCGAGCACCTGAACCAGGACCGCCTGGAGCAGGACATCGCCTGCGTCTGGCCATCGACCAGCCTGGTGGCCGAATACCTGGGCTGTAGCGAGAGCCAGGCCCGCGCCAACCGGCGCGCCTTGGAGGCCGCCGGCTTCATGGTTCGCGACTACACCCGCGCCAATCGGCCGGCCGGGCTCGAGGCTTACGACCTCCGCCCGCTGATGGCCCGCCTCGACGAACTGGAGGCGGTGGACGCGGCGATCCGAGAGGCCGCGGCCGCCCGCAGGGCGATGTATTCGGAAGCGGTCGCCTTCCCGATGAAAGATAGCGCCCGGGCGCCGGGATTCCGGCGCCTAGAACAGTCCCATGAGAACTTTAGTTCATCTGTACGAGGAAAGGACGCGGCTACGCCGCGACATGGTTCCCCAGGTCGGCCCGCTACGCGGCCCGAGATCGGCAAGGCCGGAGACGACTCGAACACACGCCAGCGCACCGGACCGGCCAGCGCCATTGGCTCTCCGGAGGGAGCCAGCGGTTTCGTCAGCGGAAAGTCGGACCCGTCAGTGTACGCGGAAATGGTCCGTGCCGAGCTTCGGACGGCCGCCCTGGTCTGTCCGTCCTTGGCGCCGCTGGTCACCCCTGCCCTGCTCGCCAACCCGGCCGGCGCCACGCCAGAGGACGCCGCGCGCGTGGCGGCCGCCGCGGCCGAACTGCTCCCCCAGCCGGAGCGGAACAATGACCAGACCGCCCTGTGGGGCTGGCGCAAGCATGGGATCCGCGTGCTGGTGATGCTGGCCATCGCCGTCGAGGACCCGGAGGTCCGCTCGCCTTGCGGCTATTTCGGCAAGCTGACCGGCCAGGATCGCGGCGCGGCCGACCTTCGGCTGAACCTGGCGCGGATCCTCAAGTCCAAGGGCGAGTTGCCACCGCCGGAGGTCGCCCCCACGCCGGTTGTCGAGGAGCCGCCGCCGCTGATCTTCAGTCCCGGGGTCGAGGACCATCCGTGGCCGGACATCGCCGGCCACCTTCGGGCGATCGTGCGCGAAGGCGCCTGGGGCAGCTGGTTTGGCCAGATCGGTTTCCACGGCGTGGTCGATGGGGTCCTGACCCTGTCTTGCCGCACCGAGATCGCCGCCGACCGGATCAAACGCGACTTCATCCCCGCGATCCTGCAGGCGGCCGAGGCCGCCGAGGTGTTCGTCGACCGGGTCGTTCTGACGGTTCGAAAGCGGTGAGGCGGGCCTATATCTGCTCGGCGGGTGGCCTGGCGCGGTGGGAGACGCAGGGGGTGTGACGATGGAATGTTTCCGGATCGACGAGAGCGGCTACACCGGCTTTGACCTGTTGAATCCTGAGCAGCGGTTCCAGGGCGCGGCGGCGATCGCCATCAGCGACGACGACGCCGCGCGGCTGATCAAGGCGCACTTCCCGCGCCTTCAGGCCCCGGAGCTGAAATATCGCGCCCTGGCGCGCCGGCCTGGCGGCCGGCCGCATCTGCTGGCGCTGCTGCGGGATCTGCTGCAGGGGTACAAGTGCGTCACCCACGTCATGGACAAGCGCTTCATGCTGGTCCTGAAGTTCTGCGACTACGCGGTGGAGCCGTGGTACTTCGAGCGCGGCGCGAATTTTTACGCCGACGGCCAGAACTACGCGATGGGATCGCTGCTCACGATCCTTGGGCCGCAGATGCTCGGCGCCGAGCCGTTCGAGGCCATGCTCGCCGCCTTCCAGCGGGCGATGAAGGACAAGACGCCCGCAAGCCTCGGCGCCCTGGTGGCGGCGGCGCGGCGCACCCACTGGCAGGCGCTTCCAGAGGCGATCGGCCCGCTGGCCCGGGATGCGTGCCCCGACTGTCTGGAGGCGATCGCCACGCCTGGCGTCACGACCGACCTGGCCATGGTGACGATCCAGGCCCTGATCAGCCGGATGGAGGTCATGGCCGACGGCCCCTACCGGGTGGAGCACGACGAGTCGAAGAACCTGGCGACCTACCATGAGCTGCTGCAGGCGTTCATCGACCACACCGGCGAGGTCGAGCTTCGGCAGTCCGCGATCGCCAGCTTCAAATTCCCCCTGAAGCTGACCGAGCTGACCCAGGTCGATTCCAAGACCAGCCCCGCCATCCAGCTGGCCGATGTGATGATCGGCGCCGCGCTCGAGGCCGGCAACATCATGACCGGCCACCGCACGGAGGGCCTCGACCCGGAGGCCCTCCTGCCGCTGTTCAGGGACGATCAGCTGATCCACATGCTCCCGAGCCTGGACTTCGAGGCGCAGAAGGCTTTCCGCAAGGACACTCAGGCGTCGCAGGTGATCGACTACTTCGCCGCGAACTTCGGCGGCAAGGGCGTCTGACGAGTTTGACGAACCTTATGAACTTGACGAGTTCGGCTCGAAGGCCCATTTTCGGGCCCAGGAGACTCCCCATGGCCCAGGCACGTGAACAGGATCGTCCGGCGACCGCGAAGCGGTCCCGCAGCGCCAAGGCGGGGGCGGCGGGCTCGGCCTCGAGCGGGCAGTTCCTGCGGGTCCACGCCGACGACGACGTCACCGAAGTTCCGGTCTCGAAAGTCCGCTACGGCCGGATCGTCAACAAGTCCCGCGTGCTCGGCAAGGTGATCGCCGGCTACGCCGACGCCGCCGCCAAGGCCAAGCGGACGGGCAAGGCCTATGTGATCACCTATGTGGTGACCCCGGACGGAAAGGCGCAGGCCATGGCCGAGGCCCCGGCCGAGACGCCGCCGGAAGGCTCGCTCGACGCGGCCGTCGCCCGGGCCAAGGCTCGCGGCGCGATCAAGGCGGCGGAGATCCTGAAGGGTCCGGACATGCTGACCGCGCGCGACTTCGGGCCGCTGATCGGCGCCTCGCACGAGACCGTCAACACCAAGCGCAAGCGCCACGAGGTCCTGGGCCTGGAGGGCGCGACGCGCGGCGTGAAATACCCGCGCTGGCAGGTGACCGACACCGGCCTGCCGCTGCCGGGCCTGCCCAAGCTGTTCGAGATCCTGGGCGAGCAGCCCTGGACCGTCTTCCGCTTCCTGAGAACGCCGCACGCCGAGTTGGGCGGCAAGACCGCCCTCGACGTGCTGAAGACCGGCCGCGTCGACACGGTCGTGAGCGTCGCCGAGAACCAGGCCGCCGGCGCCTTCGGCTAGATGGCGGCCGTTCCCGCAATGCCGGGCCCGGCGTTCGCGGGACGCGCGCTGGTCTTGAAGACCGTTCCCGCCGGCGAGGTCTGGCGGCGAATGTACGAGACCCGTTTCCCCGACCCCTTGGGCTGGGGCTCGGGGCTCAACCGCTTCAGCGATCCGACCGGCCAAGCCTATGGCGTGGTCTATCTCGGCTCCAGCGCCAAGGTCGCCTTCGTCGAGACGATTCTGCGCGACGCGGCTGACGGCCGAGGCGCCGATTTCATCGTCGACATGGCGGAGATCGAGAAGCGGTCCCTGGCCAGCCTGCGGGTGATCCAAGACCTCCGCCTGATCGATCTGACGGACGATGGCTGCCTGCGGATGGGCGTGCCCTCCGATGTGGTCGGCGCCAAGGACCAGGCGTTGGCGCGCACCTGGTCGGCCGCGATCCATAGGCACCCGGACCAACCGGACGGGGTCTATTTCGCCTCGCGCCTCAACGGTCAGGGTTGCATCGCGCTCTACGACCGGGCGCTTGCGAAACTGGAGGCAGTCTCCACGCCTCGCCTGCTCGACTGCGACGTCGAGCTGGCCCAGATCCTCGACGACCTGGGCATCGCAATCGCTTAGAGCGCGACGATGGGTTGTCGGGACCGCCGTTCGCGGGGCCTGGTGCGCAAGCGGTGAGCCTGCGCCGGCAGGCCTCACTGGGTCGGCGCGGCCTCCGCGACCAGCGCCTTGAACCGGACCCGCTCCTCGGCGGCGATCAGGAATCCCATGCTCGGATAGTCGGGCTGGATGACCTTGCGCACGCGGCCGTCGTGGACCAGCGTCAGCAAGAGCGCGAAGGCCGGGTTGAACCGGCGCCGTGGCCAGCCGAGGTGGCTTTCCAACTCGCGTGCGTCTCCGCTGTCGAGTTTCAGCGCCGCCTGGGCGACGGCGACGGCATCAGCCTGGGGCGAGGTCTGCAGGGCCACCGGGTCGAACAGCGCATAGAGGGCGTAAGTCGGGGTGATGGCCCGCACCGGAAACCCCAGCGCCTTCGTCACCGTCGCCAGGCCAAACATCTCCAGCTCGGCGGCCGCATCCTGCAGGTCGCGAGCCGTCGCTTCGGGGAAGGCCGCGGTCAGGACGTCGTATTCGACCAGGTCGTCCAGGCCGGTTTCCGACCGAAGCGACAGCCAGGTGGCCAAGGCCATGGCGTCGCCGCTGAGGACGAGCTTCGGCCGTTTGGCCTCAAGCGTCGTCAGGCGCGCCTCGTGGTCGTTGGCCGCGTCCGTCACCTCCTGGCGCCATTCGCTGAGATCCTGCGCGAACTGGGTCGGGTGCGTGACCTGATAGAGCCGGGCCAAGGCGGCCGTGACCGGGATGAAGCCGGCGCCGGCCTCGAGCGCGGCGCGCCACAGGGCGCGGTTGACGTCTTCAATGGGCGGCTTGATCACGGGTCAGCTTTCCAGCTTGGAGGCGCCGACGTGGACCGGTGCTCCGGTCTGCACCACCTCGAGGTAGGCGATCTTCGGGTCGATGGCGTGGGCGAGCGCGGCAAGCACGATTTCCCGCGTCGAATGGTAGGTCAGCATCGACCAGGCCGAGGTTGAGACGTGGTGCGCGCCGCCGTTCAGCGCCTTGATGCGCGCGATCAGGTGTTCACGCCGCTCGGCGTAGGTCCCTCTGGTCGGCAAGGTCTGTTCTTTTAGCCGGCAGGTGGCGAGGAAGCGTTTGGGTTTGGCGCCTGGGACCTTCAGTAGGGCCTCGGCTTCGGTCAGTTCCTTCGTCGCGTGGGCGCGGCCTTGTCGCCCATCATCGTCAGGATGATCGTCTTCAGCGCGTCCGCGCGGGTTTCGTTCGCCATGTCCAGTCCTTCGAGTTTGCGCCAAAGCGCATCGGCAGGGCCAAGCTCAGATATGTACCGCGTACTATTTTGTTAAGGCACAATTATGCATTACAGCGCATAAAATATGGGTGGCAAATAGCCCACACTCTATATAGAGGATGGAGTCCTATAGCCCACAAGGTATAGAGATGAACCGCAGGCAGTCAGCAGCCCTTGGTCGCCGATCCTTGGATCGGGTTCTTACACCCTACCGCAAGGCCGCCACGCGGCGGCCTCCGAAGGGCTGGATTCGCGCCATTCGCGATGCGCTCGGCATGACCGCCGAGCAACTCGCCGACCGGATGCACATCACCCAGCCCTCGGTCCAGCGCCTGGAGATGTCCGAGGCCGAGGACACCATCCAGCTGAAGACCCTGAAACGCGCCGCCGAAGCGCTCGGCTGCGAGCTGGTCTATGCTCTGGTGCCGCGCCAGACCCTGGGTGAGACCTACGACCTGGCGGCGCGCAAGGTGGCGCTGCGCGAGCTTGGCCGGATCAGCCACTCCATGGCCCTGGAAGACCAGGCGGTCGACGACGAAGACGCCGATGAGCGGCTGCGCCGCTTCATCGCCGAGGAGCTCGACCCGCGCGACATCTGGGCCCGCCGTCCGTGACCGACGACGACGACCTCTACGCACACGATGGCGATGCCACCGACCTGACAGCCGAGGAGCGGGTCGGGCTGATCCCGACCTGGATCGTCACCCGTGACGACCTCAATCGGGCCGAACGCGCCAACATCACCGACGGGCTCCGCTGGGCGCGCCGGGGCCGGTTCGACGTGCTCAATCCCGAAGCGCTCATGACCTTGCACAAGCGCATGTACGGCGACGTCTGGCGCTGGGCAGGCGAGGCGCGCCGTTCGGAACGCAACATCGGCCGCGACGATTGGTGGGCGCTGCGCGAGCATCTGGTCCAGCTGCTTGGAAACATCGGCGCCCAGGTCGACGCCGGCGCGCGCGATCCGGACGAGATCGCCATCGATTTCCACCACCAGTTGGTCGCCATCCATGTCTTCCCAAACGGCAATGGCCGACACGCGCGCCTGGCGGCGGACCTGTTGGCCGAACGCCTTGGCCGACCACCCTTCACTTGGGGCCGGTCCGACCTTGTCGATGTCGGCGACGCACGGGTCGCCTATGTGGCGGCGCTGAAGGCGGCGGACGCCGGGGATCTCGCGCCGCTGCTGGCCTTTGCGCGATCCTGATCGACCCATCAGGCCTTCGGTTCGGGGTCCTTGGCCCCGCCGGTGTCGGCGGTAAGCTCGGTGATCAGCGTCACCGGCCCATAATAGCCGAAGTCGTCACGGACGCAGGCCAGGGCCAAGTCGACGTCACGGTAGGTCTTGGGCTTGTCCGACTTGAACATGTTGACCCGGTGCTCGCCGGCCCGGCTGCTCAGGCGGACGAAGATCGTCCAGCGGCGGTCTTCTCCTTGCACCAGGCGAACGTCCTTCAGACCGCCGCCGTTCTGCAGATAGGCTGTGAGGCTGCGCACACGAATGGCGTGTTCGGGATTGTGGGCGGCGATCCACACCTCGTCATCATGCCCCGCTGGCGTCGCCCGCTTCTCGTCCTTCTTCGGCAATGGATGGCGCCCCGTTAAGCATCGCGAATCCCGTAAATGCGTATCAGGAAACCGGGCAGGGCGCCGTACAGATATGATTGTAGGTCCTCTCTCTTATTGCAGCGCTTAGAGAAATAATCGGCTAAGTAGAATAAATACGGAAGCGCACTTCTTACGCGAGTAAGTATGGAGGATACGCGTGGAAGCAAAGAC
Organism: uncultured Caulobacteraceae bacterium; assembly: GCA_937910255.1. Classification (GTDB taxonomy): domain Bacteria; phylum Pseudomonadota; class Alphaproteobacteria; order Caulobacterales; family Caulobacteraceae; genus Phenylobacterium. The sequence continues at coordinate 8,510 of CALEOQ010000090.1, forward strand.
AATTACGTTGAAGAAACGAGCGCCTTCTGCTCTTGAACGTGGCGTTAGGTCACGGCTGCACGTTCAGTTCGCACAGTAGCTGGGAGCGTCTCCGCTAGGCAATTCACAATTGGGGGGAGCGCCCTCCCCGTGCGCCGCAGCCCCGAGGGTCTGCGGCGCCCCCCTCCAGCGGGGAGGTCCCCGCAACGCCCCCTAAGGAAGGCGGCGCCGGCCGCGACCCGACCGGCGCCATGACCCGTCAGGACCGGGTCCAGATCAGGCTGAAGCGATCGCCGCCGGCGTCTTCGACCAGGGTCGCGAACAGCGGGGCGGCGAAGGCCGGATCGTCGATCTTCACCGACAGATAGTCCCGCTGCTGGGCGCTGGTCTTGCGCCAGGCGGCGCCGAGCTCGGCGTCCGTCCCCTCCGGGCCCGGGCCCGTGCCGGTGGCGAAGATGCGGTAGTCCGGCGCGTTGTCGCTGGCCTTGTCCGCCTTGCGGATATCCAGCTCGACGTCGAGGCTGAGGGTGCGGATCGCGCCGCGGAAGGTGTCGCCGCGGCGGGTGAAGGTTCCGATGATGGCCATGGTCTTGCTCCTGTCTGATCTCGACCGCGCCGGTCGCGGTCTGGATGGCGCTCAGGAGGCCGGCGCGGAGCGGCGCCGCACCCGCCAGGGCGTCAGACGCCGGCGGCGGCTTTGTTGCTGCGCGAGGAGGCGCTTGGCGCCGGGGAAGAAAGCCTAGCCGCCGCGCGTTGCGGCGCCGGCCGAGGCTGCAAGCCGTCGCCGGCCAGAACGCCAAACCGAGAGACCGCCTATCGGTCGTGCTTAGGGCTGGAGCTCCCACGGCCGCCCGGGGCCTTCCCGACCGGGATTTTCCGGGGTGCGGCAGGTGACTTTGTAGTCGAAAAAGACCATGCTCGCTTAGGTGCTGCGGCACGCCTGACGATGGGTCGCCACTCACGGCCTGCCCGAACGCCGGTCCTTGTGGGATCGGACGCTCCAGGAGGCGTCATGAATGGGGACTGGCGTGGCGGCTGGCTCGCGCGCACGGGTTTGCGCCGGCGCGACCTGCTGCTGGCGGTCCCCTTGGGGGTGATCATCGCCGTGATGGCGGACATGCTCCGCCATCCCGATCGGGTCGGGGTGGTGAGCTGGGCGGCCCTGACCGTTTCGGGGGGCGCTATCGCGCTCTATCTTGGGCTACTGGTGTGGGACCGACGGTAAGTCTGCGGGGCGCGAAAGGCTGGAGCAAGGGAGCCGGGGGGCGTCGGAAGCGTCGTAGGAGGCCGATGTCCATGCCCATGCGCCAAACCAGCAGCCCCTCGCCCGCAGGAGCCGCGCCATGTCCTTGAAGTCGATCGTCGAGGTCCTCGGCGGCGACCTCTATGACGGCGGCCGGCGCGCCAATATCCCGGCCCCTGGCCACAGCCGCGCCGACCGTTCGGTGTCGCTGCTGCTGAAGGACGACCGGGTGATCGTCCACACCTTCGGCGACGGCGACTGGCAGGCCGTGCTCGACGATCTGCGCGCCAAGCGCCTGATCGACGCCCACAACGCGCTGCGTTCGGTCTCGTTCGGGCCCGGCGTCGACCAGACGGTCGCGCCGAAGCCCGACTACCGCAGGCTCGACGCCGCGCGGCGCCTCTGGGAGGCCGGCCGGCCGGTCGCCGGCGCCCTGGCCGAGCGGCATTGTCGGCTGCGCCACATCCGCCGGGCGCTGCCTGGGCCGCGGGTCCTGCGCCATGGCGGGGAGACCCCCGTCTCGGCCTATGCGGAAAGCCGCTATCGCCGCCCTGCCCTGCTGGTGGCGATCAGCGCCGTCGACGGCTCCTTCAGTGCCGTGGAGGTGACCTACCTGGCCGCTAACGGCCAGCGGGCGCTTGACCTGCGTCTGCCACGCAAGACCGTGGGCCTGGTCCCGCCCGGCAGCGCGGTGCGGCTCGATCCGGCCGCGCCGGAGATGCTGGTGGCCGAAGGGGTGTTCACCACCCTGTCGGCGACAGAACGCTTCGGCCTGCCCGGCTGGGCCCTGCAGTCGACGCGCAACCTGAAGAGCTGGTCCGCGCCGGAGGGCGTCCGCAAGGTGCTCATCGCCGCCGACCGAGGCAAGGACGGCGAGGCCTCGGCCGAGATCCTGGCCGGGCGGCTGCGTCGGCAGGGGGTGGCGGCGGAAATCGCCTTCCCGCCCGAGCCGCATGGGGATTGGAACGAGGCGGCGCGGCCCATCTGAGGGGCCGGCGCGAGCCTCAGCCGTTAAAGGCCGGAGGAAGGGCCGGGTTGGGCGCGCCCAGGGGCAGGATGACCCTCGCCCAGGCGCTGGAGCCTGACCCCCATGACCGACATCCAGACCGCTTCCGTGACACCGATGGACGAGATCGCCGTTCGCCTCGGCGATCTCGGCCTCGCGCCGGAGAACCTCCGTTCCCAGGAGCCGGCCGACGACGGCGTGCCGCAACTCGCCGAAACCGTGCTCGCCGCCGGCGTCCTGATCCCGCCGATCGTGCGGGCCGGTCGCAAGGGCGAGCAGCCCTTCATGGCCCTCGACGGCCGCCGCCGCCGCTTCGCTCTCCTCGCCCTGCGCGATCGCGGCGACGTCGACGACGACTATCCCGTCGTCTGCAAGTTGGCGGTCAGCAAGGCTCAGCAGGCCGCGGCCATCGTCCTGCCCAACACCGAGGTGGCGCCGGTTCACATCGCCGACATCATCGGCGCCATCGGCAAGCTGCGCAAAGCCAAGATGGACACCGCCGGCATCGCTCACGCCCTGGGCTACGCCGAGCTGGAGATCAAGCGGCTGGAGGCCCTGGCAGCCGTCCATCCCAGCGTGCTGAAGGCCCTGCGCCAGGGCAAGCTGACGTTGAAGCAGGTGCGGCTGTTCGCGCGCCTGCCCGACAAGAAGCAGCAGGCCGAGATCGCCCAGACCGCGCTCGACGGTCATTTCCACGACTACCAGCTGCGCCACGTGGTCGAGGGCGACCGCGCCACGGTCCAGGACGACCGCTTCGTCCTGGTCGGCCTGGACCGCTATGTCGCGGCCGGCGGCCGCGTGTCGACCGACCTGTTCGGCGAGCTTCCCGACAGCCTGCTCGATCCGGAGATCCTGCAAGCCGCCTGGCGGGCGCGCATCGAGCCGATCGTGGAGCATCTGAAGGCGGCGGGCCTGGCCGTCTATGTCGGCCGAGAAGGCGGCTACCGCGCGCCGGACGGCTTCTTCAACCTGCCCTACGTCTACGGCCGGGATCTCACTGAGGCCCAGGCCGAGACGCTGGCGGCGGCCCGGGCGGAGGTCGCTCGCGTCGCCGGCGAGCTACAGGACGTCGACGCCCTCTCCGACGAGGCGCCGGCGGCGCTCTGCCCGCTATTCGCCGCCCAGATGGCGGTCGACGCGGCGCCCCTGACCCGCAGCCGATTGGGGGCGGTCCTGCTGACCCCGGCCGACGGCTACGGCGTGTCGGCGACCTTCTATTCGGTCCCGATCCCCGCCGAGGAGCTCCCCGACGAGATCGAGGGCGAGGAGGACGACGATGATGACGCAACGCCCTCGGGCGGTTACGGCCGCGCGTCCAACGACGTCGAGATCCCGCGCGCCGATGTCGAGATCGAAGGCTCCAGCCACGTCTTCCATGAGACGCGGACCGACGTCGCCACCCGCGGCCTGATCCGCGACCTGGCCGACGATCCGGGCGCGGCCCTGACCGTGCTGGTGGCGCAGTTGTTCAAGAACCTGGCGCTGCACGGTTCGGGCAGCATCGAGGAGTCGGCGGCGGCCATCACCGCCACCGGCTATCGGCGGGGCTCAACGCCTGCGATCCCCGCCCTGGACGGCGAGGTCCGCGCCCGGCTTGACGCGCGCCGCGCGGCCTACAAGGCCAGCGGCCTGCGGCCGATCCCCTGGGTCGAGACCCTGGCCCACGGGGACAAGATGGGGCTGATGGCCGAGCTGACGGCCATCTCGCTGAACGTCCGGGAAGGCCGCACCACGTCGCTGCGGCATGCGGCCCGGGCCGAGGCCGCCGAGATCGCCGCCCTCTGCGGCGCCGACATCTCGGCGCACTGGACGCCGGACGAAGGCTACCTCACGGTCCACTCGAAGAAGCAGCTCCTCGGGCTGCTGGACGAGATGGAGGTTGAGGACGATCGGGCCAAGGGCCTGAAGAAGGACGAGCTCGTCAGCTTCGTGGCCGAGGCGGCGGCCGAACGTCAGTGGGCTCCGGCGGCCCTGGCCTGGGACCGCCTGCCCGACGAGCCGGACGATGGCGAGGAAGGCGAAGACCAAGCCGACGCCGTCGCCTGCGGAGCCTCGGAAGCTGCGGATCCGGCCGTCGATCAGATCGCGGCCTGAGCCACGGGAGCCCTCGCCTTCGGGCGGGGGCTCTTGCTCTACCCCCCGCGGGCGCTACGGATAACTTTGCCATTGGAGGACGCATGGACGAAAAGACCAAGATCGCGCTGGCGCGCCTCGTCGCCCTGGCCAGTGAGGACACCAGCGGCAGCCGGGTGGCGGCCAACTTCCTGCTCGCCTGGTGGAACGCCGCTGAACTCGGCGGCTTCGACCCGACCGAGATGTGGCTGCTGGACGAGCTCGCCGTGCGCGACCTGTTGCAGGTCGCCGGCTTCATCGGCCGCAACAACGTCTATCCCGACGCCCTGATCGGACGCGAGGCGATCCTGGGACTGATCGCGCGGTGGCGCGGCCGTGTCGCCGCTGACTGAACAGACTCGCGTCGATCAAGAATGTGAGTTACATGTATAACTCGTCAAACCCGGAGAGACAATCGTGCGCATCTCCACCGCAGACTTTATCAAGAACTTTGGAACCCTGGCCGACCAGGCACTGGCCGAACCGGTGCGGATCACCAAGCATGGACGGGACCGGTTGGTGATGGTCTCGGCCGCGGAATATGATCGGTTGAAGCGGCGCGATCGCCGAGTCGTGCGGATTGAGGATCTGACCGACGAGGAACTGGAACTGATCGCTCAGGCCGAGATTCCCGCAGAGTATGCCCATCTCGACGCTGAGCTCGAGAACTGGAAGCCATGACCTGGCCGACCCCTCGGGCCGGCCTTGTCATTCGATATTCCTATCTCTGGCGCCGCGAAGCTGAAGCGGGCCGCGATGAGGGCGTCAAGGATCGGCCGTGTGCGATCGTGGTCGCGGTGAAGACCGAGGCCGGAGAGACCATCGTCTACGCGCTGCCGATAACCCACACCCCGCCGCGCGCCGTGGACGATGCGCTTGAATTGCCGAAAGCGACCAAGGACCGCCTCGGCCTCGATAGCGACCGCTCGTGGATCATGATCACCGAGGCCAATATCTTCGCTTGGCCAGGGCCGGATCTTCGCTTCATCCAGGGCGGGGGCCCGGAGTCGATCGCCTACGGGATGCTTCCGCCCAAACTGATCGCGTTGGTCAGGGAACGCTTCGTCAAGCTGCTGCAGGCGCGCCGTGCCGGCTTGGTCCAGCGAACGGATTAGCGCCGATCCTATTAACGTGCGCGCCAGACGTGGCGCGAAGGGATCTGAGTGTCGTCCCGGTACAACAATCCCCGCGCAAGGCTCACCGGGACGCGACGGTCTTCCGATGATGCGCGAACGCTGCCTTTAATCTGTCCGTCGGCGCCGGCGGCTGATTCAGCGCCGCAAAGAAGGCCGCGTGGTCGACGGGCTGCAGCACCGTGCGCTCGGCGCCGGGTTCGTCGATCACCTTGATGGGGTCCTGGCCAGCCGGCATGGGCGCTGCTCCTCCCCGACACCTGTACGTCTCATGGACGTGCTGGTCCAGGACCGGCGGCGCTGATTGGGGTGCGTCCAGATCGGAAGAGCGTCGTGTAGGGAAAGAGTGTAGATCCCGGTGGTCGCCGTATTATTAAAAAAAAAAAAAAACAAAGTAGAGCAGCGCGCGCGCCGCGGTCTACCCTGCTGCAGCTCTCGGTGT
>CALEOQ010000091.1 GCA_937910255.1 uncultured Caulobacteraceae bacterium
TCAGTGTTTGTACGCAGCGGCTGAGCGTATGAGCTGTGAGCTCATGTCGGCTGTTGTTTTTGTTTTTTTTTTCAAGCAGAAGACGGCATACGAGATTACGACGTGACTGGAGTTCAGACGTGTGCTCTTCCGATCTGTGTTATGGTCCCCGACTCTCGGTTAAGGCATTAGAGACATTGAAAGTTAAAGCCCACGCATCCAGCCTGGCCCTGTTGCGCCGCCTGATCGGCGAAAGCGTCCGCCCCTATGCGAGATGGCTGGTTGCGGCCCTGGCCTGCATGTCGCTGATGGCCGGCGCCACGGCGCTCACCGCTTATCTGCTGGACCCGGTGGTCAACGACGTCTTCATCGCCCAGGACCGGGACTTCCTGTGGCTGATCGGCGGTGTCGTGCTGGGCACCTTCGCGGTCAAGGGGCTGGCGGGGAGCTGCGGCTGGCGTCGCGGCCCGGCCCGGGCGGTCACCGGCCGGTCGGGCTGGGCGCACGAAAAGCTGAGCCGGCAGTGCCGCTCGATCTTCCAGAAGGCCGGGGTGGAGATCGTCCACCTGGTCGGGACGGCGGCGGCATGAGCCCGGCCCGCGTCCATCCTTTCAGCCGTTCGGGGGAACCGTCATGAGCGCCGCGCGACCAGCCGCAGCCGTCAAGTCCGGGATGTTCAAGCCAGGCTATGAGGGGGTGACGCCATCCTCGCGCCTGTCGCCGGTGGAGGTGGCCCAGTTCGAGGCCCGCAAGGACGCCCTGGTGGCGCGCCTGACGGACGCCATGCTGACCCTGTCGGTGCTCGAAGCCGACGATCCCAGCGGCAAGGGTTCGGCCTGGCCCGCCTATGTCCGGGAGTTCGGCGACCTGACGGGGCGGGACGAGGAGTCCCTGCGGGAGGCCGAGACGCGGCCCGCGCGGTTTGCGGCCAAGCCGCACCATCTGGAATCGCTGCTGCCCACCCTGGCCCTGCTGGACGGGCTGCGGCCGGTCTATCTGAAGGTGCTCTTCCTGCGGGCCATCGGGTCCTATTACGGGGGCTTCTCCTTTCCCGCCATCGGCGACCGGTTCGGCAAGAGCGGGGAGTGGGCGCGTCACACCTATGAGGCGGTGGTGATCCAGGCCGCCCGCCGCGACGGCTTGCTGGCGCCGGAGCCGGCCGGCTGGGCGGTGCTGGTGACCGGCGTGCGGAGCGGCGGCTGGCGGTCCTACGTCACCACGGCGCGCGACCCCCACATGCAGCTGCGGGACCTGAAGGCGAAGAGCCCGCTCTTCCTGGATGACGCCTTTGCGCTTTGGACCGCCGGCCAGCCGCTGGCCCAGCGCCTGGCCAAACAGGCTCGGGTGCATCTGTTGGGTCGGGCGACGCACGGGTCCTGGCATCGGATCAGCCCGGATGACATGGCCGATCTGCTGGTCACCGAGGCCCGCAAGATCCGCGCGGAATGGTCCATCGAGAACCTACCGCTGGGCAGGCCCGTGGCGGCCGCGTCGGAGGAGGTCGCTTAGGCGACGGAAAAAAGTGGCGGCGTACTACTTGACCAATATGCGTATTACATGGTGTCTTTTGCATAACGTGGCGATCCGCGCGTCCGGACGATCCGGAGGCTAGGCGACGCCGCGATGAGCGCCCCCCACCATCCCCCTTCTGGCCGGATCACCGCCGCCGAGTACGGCCGGCGGAACAATATCGGCAAGAGCGGCATGAGCCGCCTGATCAAGGATGGCCTGCCCTTCGTCGAGGGGCAGGACGCGGACGGGCGCAAGTGCAAGTTCGTCGATCCCGACGAAGCCGACCGCTGGCGCGCGACCAACTGCACGCCGAAGCTTTTCGCCGCCACGGGCGTCCTTCGCGGCGTGCCCGACCTGGCGGCTCGCACATCTGCACAGGCCCGGCGCCCCCAGGACTTTTCTGGGCCGGCCCCGTCGCCCCCCGGCCGAGCCGGCAGGATCCCACCCAAGACGGGGTCGGGGGGTGGCGGGGATACGGGCGGCGATGACAGCCTGAATGTCGCCCTGCGGATTCAGGACGCCCGGGCGCGGCGGGAAGAGATCATCACCGCCACCCAGGCGCTTCGTCTCGAGGCGCTTGAGGGCAAGCTGCTGGACCGCGGCGCGGCGCTGTCGGCCCATGAGCGTTTCGTGGGCCAGGTCGCCGTGCTGATCGACCGGATGGCCGCCGACCATGCCAGCCGCATCGCCTCGAAGCTGGGGTGCAGCGAGCACGCGGCCTTCGTGGTCCTGCGGGACATGGGCGACCGATTGAGAGGGGACCTGGCCGCCTATGCCGAGCGGGAGCTTGAACGGCTCGTCCCCGACGACGGGCGAGAGCCCAGCGCCGCGTAGGGTCGCCCAGCTCGGCGAGCAGGACCTGTGGCGGCGGACCCGCCGGCAGATCTCGCCCCGGCGGCGGATGACGCCGCTGGAGTTCGGTCAGAAGCACCGGGTCTATTCGAAGGAAGGCCGCTCGGCCCGCTGGCGCGTCGAAGAGACGCCCTGGGCTGCGGAGATCCTGGAGACGCTTTCGGACGAGAGCCCCTATCAGCGCGTGGTCGCGCCGAAGGGGACGCAGCTGGGTTTTACTGAGCTTGGGCTGATCTGGATCGGGCAGGGGATTGTCGAGGCCCAGTCGGCCCTGGTGATCGAGCCGACCGAGGCCACGGCCAAGAAGGTGGTCCGGCAGAAGTTCCGGCCCATGCTGCTGACCACCTCGCTGCTGCAGGAGGTGTTCACCGGCCGGTCGGCGGACTCGACGCTGCACTTTTCTGCGCCGAGCGTGGACGTGATGTTCGCCGGCTCCAACAGTCCGTCGAACTTCGCCTCGGTCACCGTACCCCGGTTCTTCGGGGATGAAATCGACCGCTGGTCAGCCGAGCTGATCGACGAGGGCGACCCCCTGGACCTGGCGGCGAACCGGATCGCCGAGTACGGATTCCTGGGCAAGATGTTCCTGCCCTGCTCGCCGACCCTGGAGGGGGTGAGCCTGGTCTGGAAGGCCTGGCTGGAGAGCGATCAGCGGGTCTTCGAGTGCCCCTGTCCGAACTGCGGCATCAAGCAGCAATGGCTGTGGGACCATATGGACTGGGACCCGGGCGCGCCGGAGACCGCGCGGCTGTTCTGTGTGGGCTGCGGTGTCGGCTCGACTGAGGGGGAGTGGAAATCGGGCTGGGGCGCCGGCGCCTGGCGGGCGACGAACTCCACGCCGCTGCGCAAGGATACGGCGGGCTTCCACCTCTCCACACTCTATTCGAGGCTGGGGGGGCGGTCCTGGGCCGCCCTGGCCCAGCAGTATGATGCGGCTAAGGCCTCGGGCCTGGCGAGCCGGATGCAGGTGTTCTGGAACACCATTCTGGGCCTGCCCTGGAAGGTGTCGGAAGACGCGCCCAAGGCTGACGACCTGCGCCGGCGTCTGGAGGGCGAGCACGAGCGCGGCGTCATCCCCGCCGGGGGTCTCTGCCTGACGGTGGGGATCGACTATCAGAAGAACCGGATCGAGGTCTTCGTCTGGGCCTGGGGCCGCCGCCGCGAACGCTGGCTGGTGGACAAGGTGGTGATCGAGCGGCTGGACGTCGAGGGCAAGGATCGCCCCTCGGCCGAGCTGGCCGCCGATCTCAAGGCCCAGGTGCTGGAAAAGGACTGGCCGCACGCCCTGGGGGGCGCCTTGCGCGTCGAGCAGGCCGTCCACGACGCCAATGACCGCCCGGCCGACGTCTTCGACGTGCTGGACCATCTGCCCAAGGGCCGCAATCTGGCGAGCCACGGGGTGGAGGGCTGGGCCCAGCAGCAGCCCTATGCGCCGCCCAAGGTCGTGGACGTGAAGCGGGACGGGAAGGTGGTCAAGACCGGCCGGATGCGCATGCGCCTCCATACCGCCGTGGCCAAGACGCTCTGGTACGAGGACCTGGCCAAGCCCCTGGCCGAAGAGGGCGGCTCGGAGCGCTATGTCCACCTGCCGGCCTGGATCGACGAGGAAGAGGGCCTGCTCGAACAGTTCGTGGCCGAAGAGGTTCGGCGCACGACCCGGGGCAAGCCCTACTGGCACAAGGTCAACGCCCGCAACGAGGGCCTGGACTGCGCCGTGATGGGCGACGCCGCCCGCTGGCATTTGAAGACGCACCGCTGGAGCGAGGCCGAATGGCTTCGCCGGGAAGCGGCGGTGCGCATCGAACAGAAATCGAGCGCGCCGCCACCCCCGCCACCGAGCGGCGGGCGACGTTCGCGCGTCCGGGGAAGGATCGGCTAGACCATGGCGACGTTGGAGCAGCTGCGGGCCTATGAGGCCAAGCTGGTCAAGGCGGCCAGCGATCCGACCAAGTCGGTCTGGTACGACGACTTCCGCAAGGAAAGCCGGCAGATCGGAAGAGCACACGTCTGAACTCCAGTCACGTCGTAATCTCGTATGCCGTCTTCTGCTTGAAAAAAAAAAAATAAAGAAAAAAAGAAATGGCAACATTAAGATCGGAAGAACACTGGTTCCGCTCCGTCTCTACGCACGCAACTAACACAACAGTCTCTC
>CALEOQ010000092.1 GCA_937910255.1 uncultured Caulobacteraceae bacterium
GTATGTGTGTGGTGTGGTTGTTCGGCTTTTGGTTGGTTTTTTTTTTTTTTTTAATGATACGGCGACCCCCGAGATCTACACCCTGTCCCTACACGACGCTCTTCCGATCTCGGCCGTGGTGGTGAGTCATTCTGTTCACTGATCTTCTCCGCGTGTCGATGTTGCGACGGCGGGGAACCGGACATGCGCGTCCGGCCCTTGCCCCCCGCCCCCTCAACGACAGGGCCGAGCAACCCCTCAGCGTGTGACAGTTGTTTTCACTCAAACTTCACGGAGCCGTCACGTTCGGCGGCCGGCGGGACCAACCTCGCGCCTAGTCCTTTCCGCCTGCCTTGCGATAGGCGGCGCGGGCCCTGGCGACCTCGGTCGTGAGGGCCTTGTGGGCGGCGGCGTGTTCGGACCGGGCGTGGGCGATCGCCTGCTCCAGCCGAGCCATCCGGTCCGCGAACTCGGCCTCCTGGCCCTGGCGGGCGTTCTCCAAGGCGAGGAGCCTGGCCTCGGCTGCGTCCAGGTCACGGCGGTCGGCCGCGGGCTTGGGCGGCGGCTTTCGGTCAGGCCTCGTCTTGGTCGTAGGTTGAGGCTTGGGGCGTTTCGGGCTCTTGCTCGGCGCCTCGGGGACGTCGGGCAGGTGGGCCGCTTCCACCGCGAACGCATCTGTCGATCCGAAGGCCCGTTTCAGCGGGATTTCCGGATGGGCGCGGGCCGCCTCGATCGCCACGGGGTCCTCGGCGACCTTGGCGTGGCCGGAGGCGAACAGATCCTGACGCAGCCCCCAGGCGCGCAAGGCGGCCGGGCGGCTCGGCGCCGCCACCACCGTGTCATAGAAGCCGATCTGGGCTTGAAAGACCTTGAGCTTGCGTGGCTTGGCCATGGCGACTCCCCCCGCACTGACGCTCAAACCGCCGATCCGTTCCGACAGCCGTGCGGCTCAGGCCTTGCGGAGGCGATTGTGCATCGCCGTGGCGGCGATCGCCGCCTCGCCTGTGGCGACCGCAATCTGGTTGAGCCCCCGGACCACGTCGCCGGCCACGTAGAGCCCTTCCACCGTCGTCATCTGATGAGCGTCGGCCAACAGCTTGCCACTGTCGTCCTGCCGGGCGCCAAGGCGGGTGGCGAGCTCGGTTTGGACGGTGCAACCCAGGGCGAGGTAGAGATGGTCGAAGCGCCGCTCGGCCAGATCCCGGCGCGCAAGGACAACCTCATTGTCCTCAAACCGAATGTCCTCCGGCGCCACCGGCAGGACATCAGGCGAATCCGCCCCTTCCTCCCCCAGCATCAGGACGGTGACGTCCTGGCTGTAGGTGCGCAGGAACTCGGCCTCTCGCAGGGCCAAGGGGCCATCGCCGAGCACGGCGAGCCTGGCGTCGATGGCTTCATAGGCGTCGCAGATCGGGCAGACCCGCGCCAGGCTCGCGGTCAGGGCGGCGTCTACGCCCGGGATCGCCGGCAGACGATCGACAAGCCCGGTGGCCAGAAGCACCGTGGGGGCTTCAACCCGGTCGCCGCCCACATGCAGGCGGAAGCCGCCCGAGGTCTGCTCCAGTCCGTCGGCCCTGGCGGCCGAAATCACAGCCCCATACTCCTCGGCCTGGTCGCGAAGGCGCTGCAGCAGAGCAGCGCCCGAGATGCCCGCCGGGAAGCCCGGCGTGTTGTGGCTTTCGGGAATCCACGCCGCGCGCGAGGGTCCGCCGTCCAGGACCAGCACCCGCCGCCGAAATCTCGCGAGATACACCGCCGCCGTCAGCCCGGCGGGGCCGGCGCCGACAACGATCGCCTCATAGGCCTGGTCCTGTGGAGACTTGGTCAAATGCGCCTTCCTTCTGCGAGACGGTGACGCTCAGGGCGCAAGGCGCCGCGTGCGGTGGCTAGTCCTGCAGACCCAACGCGCGACGCGCAAAACACCAACGAAAAAATTCCCGCACATGTCGGATCGCGCGACACGGGCGCGTCCTATGCTCGTCCGGCGCCGCATTGGCCGGCAGGCAAAGCCCAGGAGCTAGACCATGACCTATATCGACGGCTTCGTGATCGCGGTGCCGACCGCCAACCGCCAGAAGTTCATCGACCACGCCAACACCGGCAACAGCGTTTTCATGGAGCTGGGCGCCCTGCGGATCCTGGAATGCTGGGGCGATGAGGTGCCCGAAGGCAAGCAGACCGACTTCCGGCGGGCCGTCCAGGCCACCGCCGACGAGACCGTGGTCTTTTCCTGGATCGAATGGCCCGACAAGGCGACCCGCGACACCGCCATGGCGCGCATGGAAGAGGTGATGAAGACCGACACGCGGATGAGCCCCGAGCACAATCCCATGCCCTTCGACGGCGCGCGGATGATCTATGGCGGCTTCACCCCGGTGGTCACCCTTGAGGCGGCGAAATCGGACAGCCAGGGCGACTTCATCTGGTACGAACTGCTCACCACCGACGCCGACGCCGCCCAGGCCTTCTACGCCAAGGTTCTGCCCTGGGCCTTCGCCGATTCCGGCCAGGCCGACATGGACTACCGCATCGTTCGGGCGCCCGAACACGACGTCGCCGGCCTGATGGCGATCACCCCTGAGATGGCCGAGCACGGCGCTCGCCCCGTGTGGCTCTCCTATCTGGCGGTGGACGATGTGGACCAGTCCGTCGCAGCGATCGAGCAGAAGGGCGGCGCATTGCAGATGCCCGCCATGGATGTCCCCATGGTCGGCCGCATCGCCATGGTCGCCGACCCGCAGGGTGCGCCCCTCTACATCATGAAGCCCACGGGTGGCGGCAAGAGCATGGCCTTCGCCTATGACCGGCCCCGGGTCGGCCACGCCGCCTGGAACGAACTCCACACCTCCGACCAACTCGGCGCCTGGGCCTTCTATGGCGACGTGTTCGGCTGGAGCCATGACGGCGACATGGATATGGGCCCCATGGGCCAGTACCAGTTCATCCGCCACGGCGGGATGATCGGGGCCATGATGAAGGCCGATCCCGCCATGGGCGGCGCCGGCTGGAACACCTATTTCCGGGTCGAAGACATCGACGCCGCCAAGACCGCAGTGGAAGCCGCCGGCGGCCAGGTGGTGCAAGGCCCCGACGAAATCCCCGGCGGCGACTTCTCCATGAACTGCATCGACCCCCAGGGCGCGGCCTTCGGTCTGGTGGGCGGTCGGCGGCGTTAGCCCCCGCCGGCAGGCGCCTAGGGGATGATGATGGCGCCGGTGGCCATGGCGGCCAGGGTGGCGAAGACGGAGCGCAGGAGCGCCCACGGCAGGCCAAACCGCTGGAGCTGGCCCACATCCC
>CALEOQ010000093.1 GCA_937910255.1 uncultured Caulobacteraceae bacterium
GGCTGAGACGTATATAGCAGTGTTTCATAGTTGTTTTTTTTTTTTCAAGCAGAAGACGGCATACGAGATTACGACGTGACTGGAGTTCAGACGTGTGCTCTTCCGATCTGCACATGCTCCTCGGCCGAGACCTTGCGGAAGTCGGGCGTCTGGCAGACGTCCCACAACTTGAACAGCGCCGCTCGGTCGCGGACCCGGGCGACCACATCGGGATCGCCGGCCAGCTTGCGCAGGGTGATCTCATCCAGCGCCTCCTGGGCCAGGCGCAGGCCCGAGCGGTCCGGGGTGCGGGCCAGCGAGCGCAGCAGGTCGGGCAGGGAGTCGAAGTCCAGGCGGGCGTTGCGCCATTCGGCCCCGGTGACGGCCTCGAACTGGTGGTTCTCGACCGCCTCGACCAGGTCCTCGTCCATCTCCTCGCAATCGCCGGTGACGCCGAACGTCCCGTCGGTGCGGAAGCGGCCGGCGCGGCCGGCGATCTGGCCGATCTCCTGCGGGGTCAGCCATCGGTTACGGCGGCCGTCGAACTTGCGCAGGCCCGCAAAGGCCACATGGTCGACATCCATGTTCAGGCCCATGCCGATGGCGTCGGTGGCCACCAGGAAGTCCACCTCGCCCGACTGATAGAGGGCGACCTGGGCGTTGCGGGTCCGGGGGCTGAGCGAGCCCATGACCACGGCCGCCCCGCCCCGCTGGCGACGGATCAGCTCGGCGATGGCGTAGACCTGGTCGGCGGAGAAGGCGACGATGGCGCTGCGCCGGGGCAGGCGGGTGAGCTTCTTGGAGCCGGCATAGGTCAGGTTGGAGAACCGCTCACGGCTGACGATCTCGGCGTCGGGCAGCATGCGGCGGACCAGGGGCGCCATGGTCGAGGCGCCCAGCAGCATGGTCTCGTACTTGCCGCGGGCGTGCAGCAGGCGATGGGTGAAGACATGGCCGCGCTCGGGATCGGCGCAGAGCTGGATCTCGTCCACCGCCAGGAACTCCACCTCCCGAGACAGGGGCATGGCCTCGACGGTGCAGACGAAATAGACCGCGCGGGCCGGGACGATCTTCTCCTCGCCGGTGATCAGGGCGACCGACCGGGCGCCGCGCAGCTTGACGATGCGGTCATAGATTTCCCGGGCCAGCAGCCGCAGGGGCAGGCCGATCATGCCCGAGGCGTGGCCCAGCATGCGCTCGACGGCCAGATGGGTCTTGCCGGTGTTGGTCGGCCCCAGCACCGCCACCAGGCGGGACGGCGCCGCGCCCGAGGGACGGTCACTCATGACTTGGAAGGTGGGGCGCGAATCGGTCCTCGGCAAGCGGCAGCGCGGGCCATTTGGCGGGCCTGAGTTCAGGCGCCGACGCCGCTCATCCAGGGGTTGAGGCCCCGCCTGCCGGAAGAAGTCGATTAACTTCCGTTTGTTAGGCTCAGCTCATGTTGAGGGTCGAGCCGATCGCGGGATTTGCGCGCGCCAGGACGCCTGTGGCGTTTGGCCTGGGCGGTCTGCTGCGCGCCGTGCGCCTGCCCGCCGTGGCGACCGGCTGCGCCCTGGGCGGGTGGCTTGTCGCCCGGGAGTCCTTCGCCGGCGTGGTGATCATCACCGCCGCCCTGGCCTTGCTGGGCGTCCTGCTCGGCGAGCAGATCGCCCTGGCGAGACTGGCGGGGCGGGTGCTTGGTCCTCGGGCCGGAGGTCTGCGCGAGGTCATCGCCATCGCCGCGGCCCGGCTTGAGGCTCTGGACCACCGCATGACCCATGCGCATCCCGTCACCGGCCTGCCGACCCGCGAGCCGCTCTGCGAGACCATAGCCGCAGACATCGCCGCCGACCTCGCGAGCGGCGCGCCGCCCCGGCTGATGGGCGCCATCCGCTTCGTGGACTTCGACCGGCTGGCGGGCTTCGACCATGCCCTGGCCAACGGCGCGCTCGAGCAGTTCGCCCGCCGCCTGGTCTCGGTCACCCAAAACGGCCGCATGGTCGCCCAGGTGGATCGCGACTGCTTCGCCATCTGGTTCGGCGCCGCCGAGCTGGAGGCCGCCCGCGCGGAGTTCCAGGCCATCGCCTATGTGGCGGGCCACGAACTGGACATCGACGGGAGCCGACTGACCCCGACCATCGAGATCAGCGCGGTCTCCTTCCCTGGGGAGGGGCGGGATGGTCTTGCGCTGCTGCTTCGCGCCACCGCGGCCCTGTCGCGCCCCGAAGGGGGTGAGGGCGGCGAGATTCGTCTGCTGGCCCCGCAGCCGGTGGAGGCGGCCCGCGAGCAGTTCATGCTGGAACAGGATCTGGCCCAGGCCATCGCCGAGGACCAGCTGACCATGGTGTTCCAGCCGGTGGTCGATCTGGCCGCCGGGCGAATGATGGGGGCCGAAGCTTTGTTGCGGTGGGATCATCCGGTCCTGGGGCCTGTCTCGCCGGCCCGGTTCATCCCCGTGGTGGAGGCCCTGGGCCTCAGCGAACGCTATGGCCTCTGGGTGTTGAACACCGCCTGTCGTGAGGCCCGCCGCTGGGCCGATGAGGGCGCCTGTGGGATGCGGGTGGCGGTCAATCTGTCGGCCCGGCAGCTTCTCGATCCGGGCCTGAAGACCAAGATCGAGCGCACGCTCGCCCGCCACGGCCTGGGCGCCGAGGCCCTGGAGCTGGAGCTGACCGAGACGGCGACCATGGCCGACGCCGGACGCACCCATCACCTGTTCGGCGAACTGCGCGCCATGGGGATCAGCCTGGCGGTGGACGATTTCGGCAGCGGCTATTCCAGCCTGAGCTATCTGAAGAATCTGCCCTTCGACAAACTCAAGATCGACCGCGAGTTCGTCGCCCAGATCGACCAGCGCCGCGACAGCCGCGCCATCTGCCGGGCCCTGATCGAGCTGGGCCGCGGCCTCGACCTGCTGGTGCTGGCCGAGGGCGTCGAGACCGAGGCCGAGGTCGCCTGTCTCCGCGGACTGGGCTGCCATGTCTTCCAGGGCTACCACTTCTCAAAGCCCTTGAGCGGCGAGGACTTTCTCGCCCTGGCGGCGGACGCGGACTGGACAGGCCGACTGAACCTCGCCGCCCAGCGGCCGCCCAATCTCCACACCCAGAAACGTCCTGCCGAAGAGCTGACCCTATGACCGCGCTTCTCCTTCGTCGCCCTGGTCGGACCCAGATCGGAAGACCGTCGTGTAGGGAAAGAGTGTAGATCTCGGTGGTCGCCGTACCATTAAAAAAAAAAACCACTCACCCAGTCGCCTCTCCTTATCATTTCATCGCTCTACGCTGCTTCTTGTCTGTCATCGTTGTTTCTCTCACCCC
>CALEOQ010000094.1 GCA_937910255.1 uncultured Caulobacteraceae bacterium
GCCGCCGCACGTCCACCACCATGGCCTCGTGGGCGCGGCCGGTGGCCAGCAGCGGCATCAGGTTCTGAATCGGTGTCTCGGGGGTAACCTTGTGGACGAAGGGATCAACCACCTCCCCCACCGGGCGGCCACCCGCCGCCAGCAGTTCGGCCCGGCGCGCCAACCCCACAAGCCGCCCGCCCTCATCGATCACGGGGGCGGCGCGCAGATCGTGGGCCTGCAGGTAGGCTAGGGCGCTGCGGGCGCTCTGGCCGGCCTGCAGGCTGATCACGTCGCGGGTCATGATGTCGCGACAGGGAATTTCGGCGTGCAGACGACGGTGGGTCTTTTCCTCGACCTGCCGGAAGAGGGCGTCGAGGTCGGCGGGATCGACATCCAGCAACTGACCATATTCGGAAAGGGCGTGCTGCAGGTCGCCCGGGCTATAGCCCAGGCGGCGCCCGGGTGGCGGGTCCACCGCGCCGTGCGGCATGGTGGGCGTGGCGACCCTGTGCGGATAGGCCCGCCCCGAGACGCGCCCATAGGCGTAGGCGCAGATTACCAGCAGGACCGAGCAGAGCCCGGCCGGAACCAGGACAAAGCCCAGGCCCGGCGGCTCGCCGGCCCCCGCCATGAGCGCCGCGGTCAGGGCCATGGCTCCGCCCGGAGGATGGAGGCAGCCGGTAAGGATCATCAGGGCGATGGCCAGGCCCACCGCCAGGGCCGGCGCGGCCAGGGGATGCGGGACGGCCAGTGCGCAGATCACGCCCACCAGGGCCGACAGCATGTTGCCGCCGATCACCGGTCGCGGCTGGGCCAGCGGGCTGGCGGGGACGGCGAAGACTAGCACCGCCGACGCGCCGATCGGCGCCACGAGTAGGGGCGCGGCCGACAAGTCGCCCTCGACCAAGAGGCGCGCCAGGAAGCCTGCCCCGGCAACGCCCAGCGCCGCGCCGCAACCGCCCAGCAAGGCGTCCCGAGGACGTATCGGTGTGCGGCCTCGCAGCGCCTGAAGAATGAAACGGGTCACCCGCGCCAGATGCCCAATCGGCTTGGGAAACTCAACCGACGCTTATCGGGGAGTCAGGCTTCGGCCACCAGCATCAGGGCGAGCGGCAGGAGCACAAGGCCCACAAGGCCACCGAAGAAGACGATGCGCTGCCAGCGCTTGCGCAGGATAACCTGCCCCTGGCGCACGTCCTGGGCGGAATAGGTCGGGGGACCAGAGGCCTTGCCCGTCTTGTCGTTCTGAGGATCTTCCGTCATCGCCTTCCTGTCCTAGATCATCGGCTTACCGCCGGTCACCGCCAGGGTGGCGCCGGACATGTAGCTGCCCTCGTCGGAGGCCAGCAGGACATAGGCGCCGGCCAGTTCCCTGGGCTGCCCTGGGCGTTTCATGGGGACCTGCTTGCCAAAGTTCTCCACCATCTCCTGCGGGAGGGTCGAGGGGATAAGCGGCGTCCAGATGGGGCCAGGCGCCACGCAGTTCACCCGCACCCCCTGTTCCGCCACCAGCTGGGCCAGCCCCGCGGTGAAGTTCTGGATGGCGCCCTTGGTGGTGGCGTAGGCGAGCAGCTTGGGATTGGGCGAATCCGAATTGATCGAGGCGGTGTTAATGATCGAGGCGCCGGGCTTCATGTGCCCCAGGGCCGCCTTGGTCAGATAGAACATGCCGTGGATATTGACGCGGAAGGTGGTGTCCCACTCCTCGTCGGAAATCTCGTCCACGGCGTCGAAGGCCATCTGATGGGCGGCGTTGTTCACCAGCACGTCCAGGCGGCCGAAGGCGCTTACCGCCTCGTCCACCAGGCGCCGACAATGGGCGGGATCGCCGACATCGCCTGGGACGAGGACGCACTTGCGGCCCGCCGCCTCCACCCAGCGCTGGGTCTCCTGAGCATCCTCGTCCTCGCACAGATAGCTCACCAGGACATCGGCGCCCTCGCGGGCGAAGGCGATCGCCACGGCCCGGCCGATGCCGCTGTCGCCGCCGGTGATGAGGGCGGCCTTGCCCTGCAGTTTCCCGGCCCCGCGATAGCTGTCCTCCCCGTGGTCGGGGCGAGGGTCCATCTCGGCGGTGACCCCAGGGGTCGCTTGGGATGGCGTGTCGAATGGGGGCTTGGGATCATTGGCCATAGTCTTCTCCGGTGTCGCGCCGCTCCTCGCGGAAGGGTGAGCGCGAGAGGCTGAGCCTCGCCAACCCGGTCCGGGGCCTCGATGTTCCCCGCAGACGGCGCCCCGATGAGGCCGGTCCTGTCGCGCCTAGCTCTCCTTCGGAGCCGCCGGGACTTTACGGTCGAGCTCGCGCTCGATCTGCTCGCGGTCGCCCTCGGCGGCGTCGGTGAGTTCCCGGGCGGGCCGCGGGACGCTTTCCGACCCCGCTTTCACGGCGCCCCTCGGCCGGCGCCTGCAGGATCCTTGGCTTGGGATCGCTCATGGCCGGCTCTCCTTTGCGGTGGCGTCGGCGACCTCGTCGGCCGCGGCTTCGTTCTCCGACAGCAGGTCGTCGAGGGAGGTGACGAGCGCGTCGAGCTGCGCGGCGCTCGCGAGCAAGGCGACCGAGGAGCCGCCGTCCCCGTTGATCTCCATCAGGCAGCCGTCGGGCGTTTGCGTCACGGTCAATCGCGACAGGTTCTCAATGAGGTCGGCCAAGGCTTGTCTCTCCACCGGTTTGAGCCGCCACGGCCGGTGCTCGGCGCGGCCGGCTTGTCTTTCGTCGATGGCAGGCTCAACCAGCCGCCCGCCGCGAAGTTCCCGGTGAAATCGACGTCCTGGCCTGGCCAGGGCTGGGGCGGCTAAACCGCCCGCAACTCCCGATGATAGCGCTTCCAGTTCTCCACATAGTGGTGCGCCGAGGCGGTCAGGATGCGCGCCTGGCCTTCGGACACCTCGCGCACCACCTTGCCCGGCGCGCCCATGACGAGGCTGTTGTCCGGGATTTCCTTGCCCTCGGTGATCAGGCAGTTGGCGCCGATCAGGCAGTTCTTCCCGATCTTCGCCCCGTTCAGGATGATCGAGCCGATGCCGACCAGGCTGTTGTCGCCGATCGTGCAGCCGTGGAGCATCACCATGTGGCCAACCGTGACGTCGCGGCCGATGGTCAACGGCGATCCCGCATCGGTGTGCAGAACCGATCCGTCCTGAATATTGGAGTTTTCGCCGATCAGGATGGGGTCATTGTCGCCGCGAAGGGTCGCGCCGAACCAAACGGACGCATTTTGCTTGAGAATCACGTTGCCCATCACCGCCGCGGTGGGCGCGATCCAGTATTCGCCCTCTGGCGGCAGCTCCGGCGCCACGTCGCCCAAGTTATAGACAGCCATCCGTGTACCTCATGTCTTATTTAAAACGTCGCACTTCAGCCTTGGTTAATCACGCTAGCATCATAGTTGCGATGCGATTCGAAGCGATCATACCGCTCTCGGGTCGTCGCCGGGCCGGCTTCCGGCC
>CALEOQ010000095.1 GCA_937910255.1 uncultured Caulobacteraceae bacterium
GATGGTGTGTGGCCAGTACTGGAGGAGTGTGGAGATTTTATTTTTTTTTTTCAAGCAGAAGACGGCATACGAGATTACGACGTGACGGGAGTTCAGACGTGTGCTCTTCCGATCTTGCTCGGCGGCCGGATCGATGGGACCCGACAGGTCTTCGCCCGCCGGCGCGGTCGGGGTCTCGTCGCCGCGCCAGAACATGACGCGGTTGGCGAAGCTCTCTTCCTTGTGGGCGATGTCGCCGAATTCGTCGTCGACCACATAGCGGATCAGCGGATCGGCGCCGGCGACGCCGGCCTTGGCCACCAGGGCCTGTTCGGCCCGGCTGCGGTTGAGGCCTTCGCGCTCGCCAGTCAGGGCCGCGCGGGCGGCGCTCTCGGGACGCAGTTCCTGGGGCTGCGGCTCGCCAGGCGCCGGCGGGCGCAGGGCGTAGTCGGGCGGCACCACCAGGGGCGCCTTGGTGACGACGCGGAACTCGTCCGGGGTCACCTTGGTCATGCCAAGCGCAGAACGGGTGGAGCTGCAGCCGGCCAGACCGACCGCGGCGACCAGGGCGCCGGCGAGAATCACGCGGTTTAGGGTCATGACAAAACGCTCCTAAGGCCGCCCCCGGCCGGAAAGTCCATTGCATTAGCGCAAACAGGGGGGCGGCGCCAATCTCCTTAGGGGGTCGCACCCTCGGGTTTGGTGTCCCGCTGGAGGCTGTCGAGGAGCAGCAGGATCACGCCGATGGTGATGGCCGCATCGGCGATGTTGAACACCCAGGGAAAGTAGAGCCGCGAGACGTCGATGAAATCCACCACCGCGCCGAACCGCGCCCGGTCGATGGCGTTGCCGATCGCCCCGCCCATGACCAGGCCGAGCGCCGCGCCCATCAGGCCCCGGTCGGCCCGTCTGGCCCAGAAGGCCAGCACGATGGCGACGACGACGGAGAACCCCACCAGCAGCCAGCGCCCCAGGTCCTGGTCGGCGCGCAGCAGGCCGAAGCTGACCCCCTGGTTCCAGACCATGGTCAGATAGAAGGGGCCGATCACCTGGTCGCTGATGCGCGAGGGCAGGTCATGGACGAACAGGATCCAGTGCTTGGACAGCTGGTCGAGGACGATGATGGCCAGGGCCAGCCCATAGGCGGTCCAGCCGTGGCGATTGGCCAGTTTCACGAGACCCGCCTCCGATCAGCGAATTGGCCCAGGGCCATGGCTGGGCTTTATGGGGTCTTGGCCGCTCACGCGCCAGCCCCGCCATGGGCGGCGTCCCAGGCGGCCACCGCCTCGGCGTCGCGCAAGGACAGGTCCGGGTAGCGTGGATCGCCGCCCACCTCCGGCAGGATGCGCCAGGAGCGGGCGCACTTCTGGCCCTGGGCCCGCAGGGGCTCGACCGCCACGGCGGGCGTCTCGGCCAGGCGGAAGGCGTGGGCTGGGCCCTCGCCGACACTCAGCGTCGCCTGGCTGGTGCGGAACACCTCGGCGGGATCGAGCCCGTCAAAGGCGGCCATCAGGGCGGGATCGCTGATGTGGACCACCGGGGCCGCCTCGAGGGCCGCGCCCAGACGCTTTTCGCGACGTTCGACCTCCAGCGCCCCGGTCACGACGGCGGTCACCGCCTGGACCTTGGCCCAGCGGCCGGCCTCATCGGGATTGGCCCAGGCGCCGGGGGTCTCGGGGAACACCCGCAGGGCGTTGGAGCCGGCTTGCGGGAAGCGCAGGGTCCAGGCCTCCTCGGTGGTGAAGGGCATGAGCGGCGCCAGCCAGACGGTGAGACGTTCGAAGGCCGCGTCCATCACCGTCCGGGCGGCCCGGCGGCGCAGGGCCGAGGGCTGGTCACAATAGAGGGCGTCGCGGCGGACATCGAAGAACAGGGCCGACAGGTCCTCCTGGCAAAAGGCGATCAGCGGCCGGATGACGTCCTGGAAGGC
This sequence comes from uncultured Caulobacteraceae bacterium, assembly GCA_937910255.1. GTDB lineage: Bacteria > Pseudomonadota > Alphaproteobacteria > Caulobacterales > Caulobacteraceae > Phenylobacterium. The sequence continues at coordinate 1,910 of CALEOQ010000095.1, forward strand.
GTAGGCGGCGTAGGCGTCGCGCACCTCGCCATCCAGCACCTGAAGCCGGTGCAGGATGTAGCGCTCGAGCGGCGGCATGTCCTCAAGCGCCACGGCCTCCTGGTCCGAATAGCCGGCCAGGGCGCCCAGCATGTAGCGCAGGGTGTTGCGCAGCTTGCGATAGGCGTCCGACGTGGTGGCCAGGATCGTCTTGCCGATCCGCTGGTCCTCGGAATAGTCGACCATGGCCGCCCAGAGGCGGATGATCTCGGCCCCGGACTCCTTGATGATCTGGTGCGGATCGACCGTGTTGCCCTTGGACTTGGACATCTTCTCGCCGTTCTCGTCCATGGTGAAGCCATGGGTGAGGACGCCGTTATAGGGCGCGCGGCCCCGGGTGCCGGAGCTCTCCAGCAGCGAGGACTGGAACCAGCCGCGGTGCTGGTCGGAGCCTTCCAGATAGAGGTCGGCGGGCCAGCGGGTGTTCTCGCGGCCCTCCAGGGTGAAGGCGTGGGTCGAGCCGGAATCGAACCAGACGTCGAGGATGTCCTCGACCTTCTCGTAGCGCTCGGGGTCGTGGGCGCCCAGGAAATCGCTGACCGGCCGGGTGAACCAGGCGTCGGCGCCCTCGGCGGCGATGGCCGCGATGATGCGCGCGTTGACCGCTTCATCGTGCAGCGGCTGGTTCGTCTCCTTGTCGACGAACATGGCCAGCGGCGCGCCCCAGGCGCGCTGGCGGCTGATCAGCCAGTCGGGCCGGCTCTCGACCATGGTGCGGATGCGATTGCGCCCGGCTTCCGGATAGAAGGCGGTGGCCTCGATGGCCTCCAGGGCGGTCTCGCGCAGGGTGCGGCCGCCGTGCTGCGGGGTGTCCAGGGGCTCGTCCATGCGGATGAACCACTGCGGCGTGTTGCGGAAGATCACCGGCGCCTTGGAGCGCCAGGAGTGTGGATAGGAATGCTCCAGCCGCCCGCGGGCCAGGAGGCCGCCGGCCTCGATCAGCTTGTCGATGACCGCATTGTTGGCGGGGCCGAACTTGCCGGCCTTCTTGCCCTCGGTCTCCAGCACCTTGAGGCCGCCGAACAGGGGCACGTGCGGATAATAGGCGCCGTCGGCGTCCACCGTGTCGGGGATCTCCCGGTGGCCATGGGCCAGCCAGACGACATAGTCGTCGGCGCCGTGCCCCGGCGCGGTGTGGACAAAGCCCGTGCCGGCCTCATCGGTGACATGGTCGCCGGCCAGCAGGGGGACGCTGAAGGCGTAGTGGGTGTCCAGGGCGGCCAGCGGATGCTCGCAGACCATGCCGCGGCAGTCGATCGTCTCGACCCGACGCCACTTGGCCACCTTGGCGGCCTTGAAGACCTCCTCGGCGAGCTTGTCGGCCAGGATCAGCCGGTCGCCCGGCTTGGCCCAGGGTTCGAAGGCGAGATCGGTCTCCATCGCCTCGACCAGATAGGCCCCATAGGCGATGGACTCGTTGTAGGCGATCGCCCGGTTGGCCGGGATGGTCCAGGGGGTGGTGGTCCAGATGACCACGCTGGCGCCGCGGGCCGCGTCGGACCCCTGCGTCACCGGGAATTTCACCCAGACCGTGGGCGAGACGTGGTCGTGATACTCCACCTCGGCGTCGGCCAGCGCGGTGCGCTCCACCGGGCTCCACATCACCGGCTTTGAGCCGCGATAGAGCTGGTTCGAGGCCACGAACTTGTGGAACTCCGCGACGATGGCCGCCTCGCTGCCATAGTCCATGGTGGCGTAGCGGTTCTCCCAGTCGCCCAGGACGCCCAGGCGCTTGAAGCCGTCCTTTTGGACGTCGATCCACTGGCCGGCATAGGCGCGGCACTTCTCGCGGAACTCGGCCTTGGAGACCTCGTCCTTGCGCCGGCCCTGGCCGCGCAGCTCTTCTTCGATCTTCCATTCGATCGGCAGGCCGTGGCAGTCCCAGCCGGGCACATAGTCCACGTCGTAGCCCATGGCGAAGCGCGAGCGGACTACGAAGTCCTTCAGGGTCTTCTGCAGGGCGTGGCCGATATGGATGGCGCCGTTGGCGTAGGGCGGGCCGTCATGCAGCACGAACAGCGGCGCGCCGGCCGCCTGGCGGGCCTTGCGGGCGGTGTTGTAGAGGTCGATCTCCTCCCAGCGGGCCAGGATCTGCGGCTCCTTCTGCGGCAGGCCTGCGCGCATGGGGAAGTCGGTCTGAGGCAGAAAGACGGTGTCGCGATAGTCGCGCCCCGCCTGTTCGGAGGAATCGGTGCGCTTTTCAGCGTCGTCGGCCATGGGGTTTTTTCGTCCAATGGGGAGCGGAGAAGGGCGGAACAGGTCCCGGCGCGCGCTGGATCAACACTCCGGCGGCGTCACGCCGGGCGTGTAATTCGCAAGGATTTCCGGCCGCTCGTCATCGGGGCGTCCTAGCAGACCGCTGCAGCCCGGGCGAGCCCTTTAGGGGCCGCCGGGCGCTTGGAGGCCGCGCCTTTTAGAAGTCCGGCATCAGGATCTGGCGAGCCTGGGCGGCGTCGCGCATCACCTGTTCGACCATGGCCTCCAGGCTGGTGAACTTCAGCTCGGGCCGCAGGAAGGTGATCAGGTCGGTCTCGATGGTCTGGTCGTAGATGTCCTCATCGAAGTCGAACAGCCAGACCTCCAGCACCGGGGCCACTTCGCCGACGGTGGGATTGACGCCGATATTGGCCACGCCCGGCACTTCGCGGCCGTCCGGCAGGCGGGTGCGGGTGGCGTAGACGCCGAACCGCGGCTGGACATAGTCGTCCACCTGGACATTGGCGGTGGGGAAGCCGAGCTCGCGGCCCAGCTGCCGGCCCCGTTGCACCGGCCCCTCGATGGCGAAGGGGCGGCCAAGGATGGCGGCGGCGGCCTCGGGATGACCGTCCCGCAGGGCGTCACGCACGCCGGTCGAGGAGTACTTCTCGCCGCTGTCGTCGGCCACGGCGCCGGCGACCGAGACGCCGAAGCCGAATTCCTGCCCATAGTCCTTCATGGTCGCGGGGCTCCCTGTCCGGCCCTTGCCGAAGGAGATGTCGAAACCGACCGCCACGTGCGCCACCCCCAGGCCGTCATGCAGGACCTGCTGGGCGAAGTCGCGATCGGTCAGGCTCGCCATCTCCTGGTCGAAGGGCAGGATGTAGAACAGGTCCACCCCCAGCGCCTCAAGGGCGCGGGCCTGCTGGCCCGGCCGCATCAGGCGAAATGCCGGCGCATTGGGCGCAAAGATCTGCCGCGGGTGCGGATCGAAGCTGATGACTCCCAGGGGCGCGCCCGTCTCGTGGGCGGCTCTGGCGGCGAGCGCAATCACCTGCTGGTGGCCGCGATGGACCCCGTCGAAATTGCCGAGCGCGATGGAGGCGCCGCGGTCGCGGGCCATCAGGCCCTTCCATCCCTTGATCACGCGCATGTCAGGCGCCCCGCTTGGGCAGGATGACCACGGCCTCGCCATCGACCACGGTCTTGCCGGCGACGGCGCAGACGGTGGCCAGGGTCGCCTGGCCGCGGCGGGGGTCCAGGGCGCGGACGGTGACCGTGGTGGTCACCTCGTCGCCGATGCCCACCGGCCGACGGAAGCGCAGGTTCTGGGACACATAGACCGAGCCCGGGCCTGGCAGGCGCGTGCCCAGCACCGCCGAGATATAGGCGCCGGTCAGCATGCCATGGGCGATGCGCCGCTTGAACGGCGTGGTCGCGGCATAGGCCTCATCCAGGTGCAGGGGATTGTCGTCGCCGGACACGGCGGCGAAGGCCTCCACATCGGCGGCGCCCACCGTGCGGGCGATCTGTGCGCTCTGGTCCAGAGTGAGATCCTCGAAGAATAGTCCCGCCAACGAAACGCTCCCTTTTGGGCCTGAATAGACGCAAGCCGGCGCAAAGCGAAGGCGCTTGCGCTGGACGCGAGACCCGATCGGCGCCGATTATGGCGCGGTCAGACTTCCAATGGGGTGAGCGATGAGAATGTTCAAGCCGGGCCTGGTTGCGGTCGTCCTCGCCGTCCTGACGGCCGGATGTAACCAGACGCCGGCCGATCCGGCCCCGCCGCCGCCGCAGACGCCGGTCGCCGCGGACGCCGCATAGCGGCGCAACCTACCAGGCCAGGTCGGCCATGGCGAAGCGGGCGTGGGCGCCCTCCTGGCGGAGCAGGGCCTCGACGGCCGCGGCGTCCAGGCCCTCGGGCGTGATCGTCTCGGCCCCGTGGATGCCGGCGGCGATGAACAGGACGTCGAGGCCTTGGGCGTTGGCGCCCTTGACGTCGGTGGCCACCCCGTCGCCGATGCACAGCATCCGCGCGCGCGCCACCGGGCCGCCGGTCAGGCGCTCGGCCTGCGCCACACAGAGATCATAGATCGGCGCGTGCGGCTTGCCGGCCATCACCACCTTGCCGCCCAGGGTCTCGTAGAGCTGGGCGAGCGCGCCGCCGCAATAGATCAGCCGGTCACCGCGCTGAACCACGATGTCAGGGTTGGCGCAGACCATCTCCAGGCCGCGGGCCGCGGCGCCTTCGAACCGGTCCCTATAGTCCTCGGGGCCTTCGGTCTCGTCGTCGATCGGCCCGGTGCAGGCGATGAAGGCGGCCTTGTCGAGGCTCTCGAAGGACAGGCCCAGGCCCGAATAGAGCGGCGCGTCGCGATCAGGACCAAGGCGCCAGGCGGGACCAGGCGCGCGTTCGGCCAGCAGCAGGCGGGTGGCGTCGCCGGAGGTGACGAAGGCCGACCAGGCCTCGCGCGGCACGCCCAGGGCGTCCAGCTGGGCCACCACATCGGCCGAGGGACGCGGCGAATTGGAGATCAGGATCACCGGCCCGCGCTCGGCCCGCCAGCGGGCCAG
>CALEOQ010000096.1 GCA_937910255.1 uncultured Caulobacteraceae bacterium
CGCCTCTCCCCATGGGTAGAGATGACGTGACCTTGGAAGAGCGTTTCAAACTGGCGGTGCGCCGCGCCTATGGCGCCGCAGGCGTGCGCCTGCAGGAGCATCACGCCGCCTCGCTGGCCAGCGTCTATGCGGACTGGGCACAGGAAGCCGACGACGGCGTCGTCGCGCGGGTGGAACGCGCCCTCGCCGCCTCCCTGGGCGTTAGGGCCTGACCTCTCCTATCGATCGCCCCGGTCGCCCTGCCCTGGCTTGGCCTTTGCTTGGGCCTCCTGGCGCTGGTCGGCGGCGAGGGACCGGCCCACATCCACCACCTCCTTGAACTTGCCGTCTTCATCGCGACGGACATAGCGCTTGTCGCCGGGGGTAGGCTCGATCAGTTCGCGTTTGCTGGTCATGACAGATCTCCTTTCTGAAGGGCGAATCCACAAGACCCCGGCCCGGTTCCTCCGGGGCCGTATCGCGCCATGGCGCTCAAGCCGCTAAAGGGGAGCTGATGCTGCGGATTTCCGAACTCAAACTCCCCCTGGACCACGCCCCGGACGCCTTGCCGGCGGCCATCAGCCAGCGCCTGGGCGTGACCGAAGCCGACCTTCTGAGCTGGTCGGTTTGGAAACGGGCGCACGACGCGCGGCGCAAGTCGGCCATCCTCAAGGTCTATATCATCGATGTCGAGGTGCGGGACGAGGCGGCCGTCCGCCAGCGCCTGGCCGGCGATCCCCATCTGCGGCCGAGGCCGGACACGGCCTATCGACTGGTGGCGACCTCACCCCCGCCCGGACGACTGCGGCCGGTGGTGATCGGGGCCGGCCCCTGCGGGCTGTTCGCCGGCCTGATCCTGGCCGAGATGGGCTTTCGGCCGATCATCCTCGACCGCGGCAAGGTGGTGCGCGAGCGGACCAAGGACACCTGGGCCCTGTGGCGTCGGAGCGAGCTGAACCCGGAGTCCAACGTCCAGTATGGCGAGGGCGGCGCCGGCACCTTTTCCGACGGCAAGCTCTACAGTCAGATCAAGGACCCGCGCTTTCTCGGCCGCAAGGTGCTGACCGAGTTCGTCGCAGCCGGCGCGCCGCCAGAGATCCTGACCGAGGCCCACCCCCATATCGGCACCTTCCGGCTGGTGACCATGGTCGAGGCCATGCGCGCCAAGATCGAAGCCCTGGGCGGGGAGTACCGGTTCCAGCAGCGGGTCACCGATCTGGAGCTGGACCGCGCCCCCGACGGCGGCCATCGGCTGCGCGGCGTTCACCTGCACACCGGCGAGTTCCTCGAGGCCGACCAGGTGGTTCTGGCCATCGGCCATTCCTCCCGCGACACCTTCCAGGCGCTCTATGACCGGGGCGTGCATATCGAGGCCAAGCCCTTCTCCATCGGCTTCCGCATCGAGCACCCGCAGTCCTGGATCGACCAGGCCATGTTCGGCCCCTGTGCCGGCCACCCCGACCTGGGGGCGGCGGCCTATTCCCTGTCGCACCCCTGCGCCAACGGGCGGACGGCCTATTCCTTCTGCATGTGTCCAGGCGGCACGGTGGTGGCGGCGGCCTCGGAGCCCGGCCGGCTGGTGACCAACGGCATGAGCCAGTATTCGCGCAATGAGCGGAACGCCTATGCGGGCTTCGTGGTCGGCGTCTCGCCGGCCGACTATCCCAGCGACCATCCCCTGGCCGGGATCGAACTGCAGCGGGAGTTGGAGGGCCGCGCCTTCATAGCCGGCGGCGGTGATTATTTCGCGCCGGGCCAGCGGGTCGGCGACTTCCTGGCGGAGATCGGAAGAGCGTCGGGTAGGGGAAGAGTGGAGATCTCGGTGGTGCCCGGAGCATTAAAAAAAAAAGACACAGCAAGTGAACTCGATCGATCTGCCATCACCACTACTACGACTGTCCC
>CALEOQ010000097.1 GCA_937910255.1 uncultured Caulobacteraceae bacterium
GCTGGGCCAGCGTGTGTGTCGGCTGAGCTAGTGTTTGTTTACGTACCTTTTTTTTTTTTACTGATCCGGCGACCACCGAGATCTACACTCTTTCCCTACACGACGCTCTTCCGATCTCGCGACGGCGACGGCTGGCGCCAGGGGGTGCGTTCCGGCCTCGCCGTCGATGGAGATGCGATGACAGTGTCCCCACGTTTCGTCGTGCTAGCCACATCGCTCGAGCGCCTGCCTCTCGGGCTACGCCCTTTCGGACCGCCACAGGACGGGCTGAAGGTGCTGGACGTCGTCGCCCCGCCCAGGCGACTGGCCCTGGCCCTGCCCGCCGTGCTGATGGGCGCCGCCGAGACCTGGCTTCGACGCCACGGTTACCGTCGGAGCCTCGCCGAGCGGGTGGTGGTCTCCAGCCCGGCGCCGGTGGTCGTTGACGGCGAGGTGTTCCCAGGCGGCGAGATCACTATCGGGCTGGGCGCGCCTGTGCGGTTCCTGGTTCCGTGATGGACGCTCTACAGGCTCTGGTTCACAAGGACCTGGCTCGAGCCGCCCCCCCGCAGGGACGCGCCATGGGTCAGGCGCTGGCCAACCGCATCGGGGGCGCCGCCGCCGTGCTGTTCTACGGATCGGTCCTGCGCACCGGCGACCTGGACGGCGTGATGGACTTCTACGTTCTGACCCATGGCCCGCGCCCGGGCTGGCGGGGCCTCGCCGGCCGGGTTCTCTGGCCCGATGTCAGCTATCACGAGCTGGAGCTCGATGGGCGCGTGCTGCGGGCCAAGGTGGCGACCATGACGCTGACCCAGTTCCAGTCGGCGGTGACGGGGCGGCGGATCGACACGACGGTCTGGACGCGATTCGTCCAACCCTCGGCCCTCATCTGGACTTCCGGGCCGGACACCGTTCAGGACATCTCCTGGGCCGTCTCCAGGGCCGCCTGCGCCGCCACACACTTCGCCGCAGCCCTCGGCCCGCCGGAAGGCGCGCCCCTGGACTACTGGCGTGCGCTGTTTCGCCAGACCTATGCGGCGGAGTTCCGCGTCGAGGCCCGCGGGCGGGAAAACGACATCCTAGGCATTGATCCGGACCGCTATGAACGGTTGCTGCTGGCCGCCTGGCGGGCCCAGGACCTGGCGTTCGAGGAGGTGCGAGCTCAAGGGGCGGTGCGGCCCGTGCTGGGCGGGCATGAGCGATCCCGCATCCTGGCCGCCTGGCGCCGCCGGCGTGTCCTGGGAAAGCCGCTCAATCTGGCCCGCCTCGCCAAGGCCGCCTTCACCTTCGAGGGGGCCGCCCGCTACGCCGCCTGGAAAATCGAGCGGCATACCGGTCTGCGCGTGCCGCTTACGCCCTGGCGGGAGAAACATCCGATCCTGGCTTCGCCCGGAGTGTTCTGGCGCCTGTGGAAGGCCCGCCGCGCGCAGATGGCGGCCGGCGGCGATCAACCCTAGCGTGTTCCGCGCGCCAAAGACTCTAGCCGAGGGCGCGCTTGGGCTGGCCTTCCAGCACGCCGAGCTCCCGGGCGACCCTGCCCATCACCGCAATGACCTGGTCCAGCTGTTCGATGCTGTGGGCGGCGCTGACGCTTGAGCGGAGCAGGGGACGGTTGTCCGGCGTCGCCGGCGGGAGCGCGAGGTTCAGATAGACGCCATTCTGCAGCAGCAGGTTCCACATGGCCGCGGCCACAGCCTGGTCGGGCATGGTGACGGCCACGATCGGGCTGCAGGTGGGCCCCGTCGCCAGACCCAGGGCCGTGAGCCCGTCATAGAGATGCTGGGCGTTGGCGTGCAGCCGGTGACGCAGTTCCGGCGCGTCCTGGATTCGGCGCAGAGCCCCCAGGGTCGAGGCGATCACGGCCGGCGGCAGGGAGGCGGTGAACATGTATGGACGGCAGACGATGCGCATCACGTCGAAGTCGGCCATGTCGGACACGCAGAATCCGCCCACCGAACCCAGGCTTTTGGAGAAGGTGCCGACGATGACGTCCACATCGGCCTCGGCCGCCACCTCTTCAGCCAGACCACGGCCGGTCGCGCCCAGGACGCCCATGGAATGGGCCTCGTCCACCAGCAGATAGGCGCCCATCTCGCGCTTCACCGCCGCGATCTCCCGCAGAGGCGCCACGTCGCCAACCATGGAGTAGATGCCCTCGACGACGATGAGCTTCTCACCAGGCGCGTCCTTCATCCGGCGCAGGCGCTTGTAGAGGTCCTCGGGATCGTTGTGGCGGAAGCGGGTGACCTCGGCATGACCGAGGCGCGAGCCGTCATAGATGCTGGCGTGGCTGTCGGCGTCCAGCAGCAGGTGGTCGCCGCGGCCGACCAGGGTCGAGAGCACGCCCAGATTGGCCTGATAGCCCGTGGTGAACACCATGGCGTGCTGGCGGCCATAGAAGGCTTCCAGGGCGCGCTCGAGCTCCACATGGCCCTCATAGCTGCCATTGGCGATCCGCGAGCCGGTGGTGCCGGTGCCGTGCTCGCGCACCGCGCGGACCGACTCCTCGACACAGGCCTCGTCGAAGGTCAGGCCCAGATAGTTGTTGGTGCCCAGCAGGATGGTCGGGCGGCCGTCCACAATCCCCTCGGTCGGCGAAACCACCGCATCGAAGCGGACCCCGAACGGATCAGCCGCCGTATCGCGAAGCGCCTTGTAGGCGTCTCTGGACGCCGCGTGCCGATCGAGCAGAGCCATGCTCAAGCCTTGTTCCGGATGTTGTCGATAAGCGCCGCGAGGTCGCCGACGGTCTGGACCTCGCTCAGGCGGTCGATGGGGATGGAGATGTCGAAGCGATCTTCGAGCTCCATCACGATGTTCATGAGGGCCAGGGAGTCCACGGCGAGGTCGCGCGAAATGTCGGATGACGCCGTCACCGCCACCTCACGCTCCAGCACGGCCTCAGCGGCCTTCGCCACCTCAAGCACGGTGGGATCTGTCACCAACTGCATAGAGACCGACTCGCCCCCCTAGAACGATCGTCCGTTAACGCCGCATCTTTGGCGCAATATGACGCGGGCGTCAGCATCAGATCGCCTGCTGTAATGGCGGTTTGCGAAACCTGACGCCGGACGACGCATACCCCTGAACGGTATGTAGGAACCCATCAGCCAGATTAAAGCGGGCCGGCGGGAGCGCTGACATCTGCTCATCCGGCGCGACCGACCAATCCAGGTGCGTCAACTCCCGCAGCTTGCCGAAGGTCAGCATGGGGGCCGAGCGCCCCGCCGCCGCCGCGCCGGTCATGGCCACGAGGCTCAGGGCGGCGTTGGGGATCCGCTGGAAGCGGGGCCTACGGCCAAAGGCGTTCGCCGCCGTCTGAAACACCTCGCGCCAGCCATAGCCCTGCGGGCGAGGATCCGACAGGCTGACCGTCCCGCCGCTGGCGAGCCCCGCCAGGGCGGCGATCTGCCGCGCCGCATCCTCCACATGCATCATGGCCATCCGCGCCTTCGGATCGAGGAGGGGCAGGACAGGGCTCGCCGCAGCCAGCTGGAAGAGAGGCAGGGTCTCGGAGTCGCCGGGGCCGTAGAGGGCCGGGGGACGCACGATGGTCAGGCGATCCCCGAGCACGGCCTGGGCCGCGATCTCGCCCGCCCGCTTGCTGGCGGCGTAGTCCGAAAGTCCGGGTTCGCGCGCCGCCAGGCTGGAGATCAGCAGCACTGCGCCCTCGGCGCGCTCGGCCACCCGACGGGCGCCCTGCTCATTGACGGCGAAGAACGCCGCCCGGCTGCGCGCCTTGATCAGGCCAGCCCCATGAATGACGACGTCGGCGCCCGCGCAGGCCCGGTCGAGCGCGCGATCATCCGCAAGATCGCCGGGCGCGACGTAGATCGGAAGAGCACACGTCTGAACTCCAGTCACGTCGTAATCTCGTATGCCGTCTTCTGCTTGAAAAAAAAAAAACATCTATACACACTCAGCTCCTCTCCCTCTCCCACCTCCTACTTACACACAC